>JASLBO010000286.1 GCA_030146605.1 Sphingomonas sp.
CGAAAAGCGGACGTTCAGGTCGGGCGGGCTGTTCACCAATCTCGACGACAATACCGACAAGACCAGTTCGCAGGGCTTTTCGCCGCGCGCCTTGCTGAGCTTCGAGGCGAGCGATGCCGTCACCCTCAACGCGCAGGTCTCGAAGGGCTTCCGTCTCGGGGGCGTGAACGATCCGCTCAACCTGCCTTTGTGCGGCCCGACCGACGCATCGGTGTTCGGCAACCGCCCACGCTATGACGACGAAGCGCTGTGGAACTATTAAGCCGGGTTCAAGGCGTTCAGCGGGCCGTTCCGGGTGAGTGCGGCGGCGTTCTACACCGACATCAAGAATCTACAGGTCACGGCCGATGCCGGCTCGTGCTCGTCGCGCGTCGTGTTCAACGTGCCCAAGGCGCATACGATGGGCGTCGAGCTCGAACTCGAGGCGACGCCGGTCACCGGCCTCGATCTCTCGATATCGGGAAGCTATGTCGAGGCGCAGTTCGATGCCACGATCGCGCTCCCGGGGGGCGCCGTGATCGAGGGGATCCGCGACGGCAACCGTCTGCCCTCGGTGCCGAAGTTCCAGATGTCGGCGAGCGCCAGCTACAGCTTCGCCGTCGGCGCGGGCAGCGAAGCCTATCTCTCGGCATCGTTCCAGCATGTCGGCAGCCGCTTCACCCAGCCCGGCGACCAGGAGAATAATCCGCGCCGCTTCGTCCACAACCTGCCGTTTGGCGGCGCGCCCGCCGGCGCCTCGACGATCGTCGACCTCGAATTGCCCGCTTATCAGCTGGTAAATCTCAGCGCCGGGGTGGATTTCGAGCACGGGCTTGGCGTGTCGGTCTACGCCAACAACTTGCTCGACACGAACGCATTGCTGTCGTTCGATCGCGAGCGCGGCGGCCGTGCCCGTCTGGGCTTCGCGACAAACCAGCCGCGCACGATCGGCCTGACGGTCCGCAAGAGTTTTTGAAGGCCGCTCATCTGCGCAAAGGAGCGGTGGCTGGCGGATATCGTGGGATATGGGTCCCCGCCTTCGCAGGGGTGACGACGGATGGGGATGGTTGGCCGACCTTCGATCCCCGCTTCAGGCGGAGCGCCCTTCCTTGGCATATTCGCGCCGGATCGCATGGAGCAGGTGCGCGCGGCCGATCGGGCGACCGCCCTCCGCCAGCGAGGCCAGCGCGGCGAAGCGCACGGCATTGACGATCGCACCGCCGGTCAATCCGTGCTCGCGGGAGAGCGCGTCGAGATCGACGTCTTCGGCGAGCTGCGCCATCTCGGGCAGGCTTTTGCGCCAGAGCTCGCGCCGCTCCTCCGCACGCGGCAGCGGAAAGTGGATGATCGATTCGAAGCGGCGGGCAAATGCCTCATCGATATTCTCGCGATAGTTCGACGCGAGGATCGCGATCCCGTCGAACGTCTCGATGCGCTGCAGCAGGAATGCCACCTCCTGATTCGCGTAGCGATCATGTGCATCCTTGGTTTCGCTGCGCTTGCCGAACAGCGCGTCGGCCTCGTCGAAGAACAGGATCCACCCGCGCGACTGCGCCTGATCGAACACCCGCGCGAGGTTCTTCTCGGTCTCGCCGATATATTTGGACACGACCAGCGCGAGATCGATCCTGTAGACCGGCCGGCCGGTGGACACCCCCAGCAGCGCCGCCGTCATCGTCTTGCCGGTGCCGGGAGGACCGTAGAACAGGCTTCGATAGCCCGGCCGGAGCACGCGATGCATGCCCCAGTCGTGCATCAGCGTCGGGCCGTGCTCGATCCACGCCGCGATCTCGCCGATCTGCGCCCGCGTGCCGGGATGCAGCACGAGATCGGACCAGTCGAGCGCGGTCTCGATCCGCTGCGCCGGAAAGCTCACGCCGAGTGCGGGCCCCGGGGCGTCGACCAGCGCCATCCGGGCCAGCGCCTCGCGGCCAAGCCGCAAGGGGCTTCGCATCGGTTCCTCGCCGGGCCCTATGTGGAGAATCTCGGCGCGGGCCAGCATGCCCTCCTCGGCGAGCAGATCGGTGACGGCGAGCCGCGTATCGAGGCAGTCGCCGCCAAGTAGGAAAGCGAGCGTCTCGCCCGTCGGCGCGAAGTCGCCGTCCGTTCCGGTGCGGACGCCGCCGAATTCGGTGAAACGTCGGTCGAAGGTGCTGTTGCGCGTATGGAAAAGATCCAGCAGCCGCGGGCGCAACGCATGGACCAGGACGAGCACGAGCGCCGTACGCGCGGGCAGATCCGGCGCGAGCTCCCGGAGGAAGCGCGCATAGGGGCTGTCCGAGGCGCCGTGATCGGGGGGCGGCGGCAGATCCGCCGGGGCCGCGCCTTCGAGCTGGAAATAGAGCTGGAAGCGCGTGTCGAGAAGCCGCGCGAACCACTCGAATTCGCGTTCGAGATCGCGCGTGCTCGCCCGTCGCGCCGCATTGCTCACCATTCGACGCGTATCCTCTCGGGCTGCCACGGCAATTCCAGCCACTGAATGGGCCATGGCAGGCGCTCGAGCAACACGTCCCAGCTACGCCGCTCGATGCGGAGCAGCCATGCGCCGTGCTCCACCGTGAGCAGGCCGGGCCGGTTCAGCCAGGCGCTGCGTAAGCCGGGGACCGTCATTCGGCCGAGCATGGGCAGTTCGGCGAGCACCGCGGCGAGCAGCGCATCGGCCGACGCGGCCTCGACATCGTCGAGCAGGGCGGCGGGCAGGGTATCGATCGGCATTCCGCACAGGAGCTTCGCCAGTGCAAGGCGCGATTCGGGCGGGTCCCGGTCGGCGGTTGCCAGATAGTCGATCAGCATTACGGCGCGGTGTCGTGCCGCCGGGCCCACGAAACGGCGTTCGGAATCGACCAGCCCCGCGGCCGCGAAATAGTCGGGCAGGAACGGCGCGAGCAGGATTATCCCGGCAGCCTCGATGAAAAGCGTGTCATGCGCGCTTGCCAGGTTCGGCGGGATGCGCCGTTCCGCGCGTGCTCCGTCCCCGGGCGCGGGGTATGCGGCGGGGTCGGCCGGGCCGCGGCGCAACGGCGCGCCTTTCCCGGACGCGTAAGAGGACTCCGCAGGATCGCGTGCTGCGTGTTCGCCGGGATCGGGCAGCGCGTCGCCCGGTTCCCGGCCGGGGACCGTCGCGATGGCATCCCCGGGGCGGGGACAGGAATGCTCCGCCACGACGGGATCGACGGCGAATTGGGCCGTGCCTTCCGCCGGTGCGGCGCGGGGCAGCGCCTCGTCCCGGGGATCGGATCGGGAGCCAGGATCGGGCATAGCCCTCTCGTCATCGGCCACCCGCATTTCCTCCGCCGCATCACCCGGGTCGCGAGCGGCTTCGGGCGGTATCCGCGCCTCGGCCGGGCGAAAGATCCGCGGCGATTGCTCCACCTCGGCCGAGCGCGTGCCCGTATCCGCGGGGGAAGCTGCGGCGCGTTGCGGCGCTTCACGGCGTCTGCCGTCCGCCCTCGCCAGTCGGGCGCGCACCTCGTCGCCCAGTGCGCCGGCGTCAGTGGGCGGTGCCTCCTGAGCGGCGACAACCAGGATGGTGCTCCAGACGCGCAGTGCAGCGGCGGCAGGAGTCGCATCGCGCGCCTCCGCCACCAGCGTGACGGCAAGCAAGTCGAGGTCATCTGCCGGAAGGTTGGCCATGCATGCGGCAAGGCGCGGCGGTAACGATGCCGGCAATGCCCGGACGAGGCGCGCGGCCGGGTCGGTCGCGCGGAGCAGATATCGCAGTGCCGCGGTCACCGACGGGCGATCTCCGGAAGCCGCAGCAACGATGAGCGTCTCGGCTGCCTCGGCGAGCGCTGCGTGGCCGGTGGCCCACCACGGCAGGACGCCGCTCTGTAGAAACGCGGCGATCAGGTCGATAGCGTCTTCTACAGGACCGATGGCATCGACCCGAGCAAGTTCCGCCGGCAGCGCACGGGCGAGCGCCGCATCGAGATTGGCGGCGATGCTTGTCTCGAAATCGGCGGGATCGCACGGGTCGAGCGTGAGCACGAGGCGTTCGATACGCCGGCGACGTCCGTCGTCCATGGCATCGAAGCGCCGCGCAAGCGTGGCGGCGAGCATGGGTGCCGCCGCCGATGCCCGGTCGGCAAGGGCTTGGGCGACGTCGCGATCCCGCGCCACGATCTCGATGATCTGGCGGCCGACGCGATGCTCAGCCACCGTCAGCTGCCGGGCAGCGGCACGGCGACGCGGCGCTCGATCGAGACGCCGTCAGCCGGCGGATCGAGCAGCAGCAACTCGAGAGTCGCGTCGGCGCGTAGCGGCCCGGTCGTCAGCACGAGCGGCCCGTCCGATCCCGCCACCGGATCGCCGAACGGGGCATCGTCGACGACAAGAACGTGCCGGACATTGGCGTCTGCGCTGGCGAGGGTGACCTTTGCCGTCCGGGGCGCCGGTGCGGACGGCTCGACCGTCTCCACTGGCTCGGCTGGTTCGGCCGGCGTCGCCGAAATCTCCGGCTGCACCGGCGTCTCGGCGCGGGGGGCGACCGCCCGGCTGGCGCGCGCCGGCGCGGGGGGCGTTACCGGGTCGAACTCGATCGCGATATCCGGTGGAGCAGACACGGCGATTTTCGCGGCGAGCGCCTGTACCAGTCCCGTCATCGCACGGCGCGCGGCCACATCGAGCATGACGGGCAGCTTGCGCGCTGTCACGTCCAGCCTCGGTACCGGCGGCGGCGCGGCGTTCGTTGAATCGGCTGCAATCACGAAATCGATGCCGACCGCGAGCAGGTCGAGGCCCTTGTTGCGGCTTTGGTCGGCGACAGCGCGCTGGTGCATGTAGAGTTCGCCCAGAACCTTGCCGCCCGCCGAGATCGTGTAGAACACGCCGGGCTCGCCGCCGAAAGCGCGCAGCCGGATGAGCTTGCCGTCGGCAATGCTCGCCTCGATCCGCAAATCGGGACTGGGCGATGGGCGGACGAGCGCAACCGCGGCCAAAGCCAGCGGGACGACGGAAACGAAACCGGCCTCGCCGGTGCCGTGCTGCTTGGTCGCCGCCACCACTGCGATCGTATCGCGCGCGAGCGGCGGCATCGGCAGCGCCAGGTCGGCGCCGGTCCCCTCCTTCGGTTCGCCCGTGGGCGTGTAGCCCGGCAGCGGTTCGAACAGCGTCGGCAGCGTCGGCGGCCGCACGCGCACGGTTCCTGCGTCGGTGGCGACGCTGAGCGCCGCGGGCCCAGGGGGTTCGGCGCGATCGAAATCGGCATCGGCGATCGCAGCGAGGTGGAGCGCATAACGGACTCCCGACTGCGCGCCGCCGACGGTCAGCGTGGGCGCCCCCTGATAATCGCCGACGGCCGGCGCAACGGCGACCGGCCGCTCGCGATCCGCGCGCACATGGATCGGGAGTGCTGCCGTGAGCAGCGATACCTGCGTTTCCCGCCGCCCGGGGAACGTCTTGACCAGCCGGACACGCACGATGCCGTCCTCCGTGAGCGCCCGGCTGCGCAGCGCGATCGGGCCGCCGGTGCCGCGCACATCCGCCCCGTCCGTCAGCGCAACGTCCGTCTCCAGTGCGGCGAGATCATTGTCTCCCGCGCTATCCCCGGGCGGCCGGGCGACGAGACGATAGGCCACCGCTTCCTGGCTGTGGGGGAGCATGACGGTTACGCTTGCGCCGAAATCGATGAGCACCGGCGATGTCTCGAAGCCTGCGACCACCGCCGGGATCGAGCTGTCGAGCCCGATCGCGACCGGCGCGCTCCCGAGCAGCAGCGCGGCGCGGCCGGAAGCTCTCGCCGCTTCGACGGTGAAAGTGACCGGCTCGTTGATTTTGGGCACCTCGAGGCGGAGCGTGCCGCCGTCGCCGGTGCCGTTGACCGCCAGGGCCGGGGCCAGCGCCGCCCCCGCTTGTCCGCGCAGGCGATACTCGACTCCGGGCTCGGTATCTTCGATCGTGACGGTGGCTGCCCCGCCAAAGGGTACGATCGGCGGCGCGGCCGTCACCGGCAGATCGCGCAGCGGGAGCGCCTCGCCGATGCCGAGCAGATCGACGAGGACGTTGCGCGCGCCACGCATCCGGCGGTCGGCGGAGTTGCTCATCCCGGGTCCCCGTCGAGGCCGAGCGCTTCCTGGCGTTGCGCGCGCAAGGTGGCGCGCCACCTTGCGTAGGCGAGGGCGAAGGCATCGAAATCGGCTGTCTCGAACCAGCGGATGTGTAGGGCGAGATGGGCGGGCGTTTCGGCCCGCGCCACCCGGGCGAGCGATTCCGCCGCCGGCCGCAGCGCGGCGTCGACCACCAGGCTCAGTTGCAGCGAATAGGGGTCGGGACCGGCCGCCGCGGCAAGCAGCACCTGCGCCTGGCCGTCATCTTCCGCGAAGGGACGCAGCAAGATATGCTCGACGAGCTGCAGTCGGGCACCCTCCGCCTCCGACAGCCCGAGCTTCAGACGAACCCGCTCGAGCAACGGTGGCTCGTCACTGGCATCGAGCAGGTTGAAACCGGTACCGCGCCCGGCGGACAGCCGCGGGAAGGCCGAAAGAAAGCGCGCGCGGCTGTCGAGCACGCGGCGCGCGGCCGGCAGGTCCGCGCCCTCGACAAGGCCCGGCGGAGGCAGCGCGATCGGCGCTTCCTCGCCGTAGCGGGCGAGGAGGTGCGCCAGCAGGCGATTGCGCCGTTCCACACCCGCGGCGCTGGAGGGCGGCTCGACCAGCATCTGGAGTGACTCCGCCGTGAAGCCGTCGGCGTAAAGCGGCACCTCGCTTCCCGGTTCCGCAGGCGTGAAGATCGGCTCCGCGGGCTGCGTGAAATAGCTGGCGCTGTCGCCGCTGCCCAGCAACGCCCCCACGCCCGCGAGTTGCGCGAAATGATTGGCGAGCAAGGCATCGAGAAGGGCCAGATAGGCACGCAACTGTGCGACCTGAGCGCGCTGCGCGGCGCTCGCATAGCGATCGAGCGCACCCGGTGCGACGCCGTAGATGGCGGGAAGGTCGAGCCGTAACGGTCGATAGTCGCCGACGCGGCGGTCCCGCAGGACGGGCGCCGGGGACACCGCTGCCCTCGGGGCGTTGCGAGTGTCGACACGGCGTTCGGCGAACTGCGCAGCGAGATCGTCGCGGGTGGTGGAGTCGAGCGCGAAGCCGCCGCCGGACGCCAGCACGATGCGCGACGCATGGGGATCGAAGCGCGGTATGCGATCGGACGGTATCGGCAGCGACCAGCGGATCGGGCCGGAGAGATCGTCGCCCTCCGCACCGAGGCGCACCTGCCGTACCGCGCGGACCCCCTCGACCCGATCCAGCGCCGCGATCACGTCAGAGAGTTGCAGCGCTACGCGGCGCGCGGGCGCCGGCGCGTCTTCGTCGAGCCGGCGGCCGGCGGTGGCGGGACCCTCGAAGATCGCTTCGGTGGCCCAGCCGCGCGCGTGCAACGTGGTGGCGTCCACCCAGGCCGGTCGGGGCGAGCAATAATCGGCGAGCGCGGCGTAGATTTCGAGCAACACGGCATCGCTACGGGCCGGATCGTCGATTTCCAGTTCTGCCGCGATGCCCACGGGAAGCGGCGCAAGTACTTCGATCGAGTCGAAATCCTCGCACAAGCCGCGGTGGCGGTGCACGCTTTGCGCTACCGCACGCGCAAGCTCGGAGGAGGCAATGTCCTCGCGCGACGACTTTTCGATCAGCACGCGATAGACCCCGGCCAGGCGCACGGGCTCCCCCGCGTCCATCGTCTCGCGGTCGCGGTCGCGGTCGAGTTCGCCGGCGCCGGGCACGTAGCGCAGACGCAGGGTCGGGTGATCCGACGGCTCGATCCACGCGTTGCGAACCCCGGTGACCTCGAGCGCCACGCGACGCAAGTCGGCCGGGGTGACCGCGTCGCCGACGAGCAATCGATCCGGCCCTTCGGACGGGACGGCACCAGCCATCAGCTCGGCGATCGGGTGTTCTGCGCGGTAGGCGAGGTCGCCCAGCGCATAGGCGAACACCTCGAGCATGGTTATGCCGGGATCGTGGGCGTTGAAATCGGTCCAGCGTCCATCGCTCATGGCGCCGAGCAGGGTGCGACCTTCCGCAACCAGGCCGTCCCAGTCGAGCGCCGGAGGCGTCGTCCGCGCGCCGTCGATTGCGGCCGCGCGGATCATGGCACGTCCGCTGCTTCGGCTGACGACGCGTCGTGCTCCAGGTCCTCGGTCAGCACCTGGATCGCCCCCGAGATGCGCAGCAGGGTCTCGCGCAATTTCCGGGCCTCCTCTTCGAGCTGATCGAGCCGTTCGGTCCCGCGCTCGAACTGCTCCTTCAGTTCGCCCAGCCGCGCGTCGAGGCGCTCGCGCATCAACGGCGGCATCACGCGGGACGCTCCTCGAGCGTGCCGAGCCGCCGCTCGAGCGCCGAGATCGTGCCGGCCTGATCGCGCACCACGCGAGTCAATGCCGCGACGATATGCGACAGGAAAACGCCGTCATGTCCCGGCGTGGTGACGGCATCGGGACAATCCTCCGCGATGAAGCCGAGATGGGTCGCCGCGGGATCATCCTTCCAGTGGAACGTCACAGGGTCGAGCGCATCGACGATTGCTCCCGCTTCCTCGCCGGAGACTGGACGGATATTGTCCTTGAGCACCGCAGACGAAGGCTGAATCAGGCGTGTGATGAAGGTATTTCCGTCGATGCGTGTCGACGGCCAATCGCCCCCGTAGTTGAGCACGAGGATGCCGGTATCGTCGACAAGGGCGCGCCCCGGCTGCGAACGTCGGCCGGGAAAGCCGCCGATATAGAAGTCCGCACACCGCACCGTGCCGTTGAAGGATGCTGCAACATCGAGTTTGTTCAGGGTCCCGACATAGGCGATGTTGCCGGCGCCGGGATTGACCCAGCCGCCGGCGCCGCCGACGTTGAGCGAGTTGGGGCCGAGCAGGCCGGGCGTGTGGACTCCTTCGGTGAATTGGCCGTCCTGGTTGAGGCGCAGCCACCCGTCATTGCCGCGAAAGGCGTGTTTCCCCTGCAGCGCGATGTCGCCCGCCACATCCAGCTTGTTGACCGGAGTCCGTGTGCCGATGCCGACGCTCCCCGCGGGCATCAGCGCGATATGATCGTCCGCGTCGTTCGAAATGCCGATCTCGAGCGTCATCGATTCCCCGCTGCGCGCGAAATAGCGCATCCACGCGCTGTCTCCGCTGCCGCCGCCGGGATCGGGCGGGAACACGATGCCTCCGCTCGTCCCCGCGGAGGGCGTGAAGGCGGCGTTGACGCGCAGCGGCAGCGACGACGTGATCCCGCTTTCGGCGATCGTGAACTTGTCGATATTGGCGAGCCGCAGCCGGAGGACGGAGGGCGAGTTGAGGAAGGTCACGCCGGCGTCCACAGCAGAGCCCTGCGCCAGCGCGTAATTGCCGGGCAGCGTCTGGTCGAGCGTGCTGACCCCCACGAAACCGTAGCGCGGATCGGCGGGAAAGGGCCCGACCGACATGACCCCGGCACGAACCCGGCCGGCGACCTCGAGCTTGTCCTTAGGCTCGATCGTGCCGATCCCGACATTCCCGTTTGCGGCGTCGATGGTCAGGCAGGGGGTGCCGTTGGCGTCGAGCACGCTCCAGCCAAGCCGTGCCGTGGCGGGATTGGCGGGTACCGAGCGTGCCTTCAGCGCGACGGACCAGGCCGGATCGGCATCCGCGAAGGACAGATAGAAATTGACCGCGCGCTTGAGGCTGGTGTCGTCTCCGGCCGCCTCGATGCTCAGCGGGTCGCCGGCGTTCTTGTAGACCCCGTCGTCGCGCTGGTTGATCCCGCTGTCGATCAGCTGCGCGAATTGCTGTTCGGTCGGGATCGCATTCTTGGCGAAATAGGTCTTCAGCGCGCTGCGTGGCCGCTTGTTCTCGTTCATTTGCATGTCTGTTCCTCTCTCACGAAACGACGAGATCGAGCTCGATCTTCATGTAGCCGATGCCGGTGAAGCGTTGTTCGACGAAGACGCTGTCGTCGATGATGTCGATTTCGTGCTGCGGCGCGGGCGTCAGGACGGCGTCGGCACGGGATGAAGAAGCGGCCTCGCCGCCGCCGGGGCCGGGGCGGTATTCGCTGCCGTCATCGCTTTGGAACAACCGGCAGCCGCCGACGAAGTCGACATAGGGTAAACCATCGATGAACGCGACGAGCGCAGTAGCGTCGATGCGCTGGCCGAGGACGATCTCGGCGCCCTCTTCGAAGGCCCAGGGCGCTAGATGGCGGTTGATCGCATCGTTGAGCCGGCGCTTCTCGAACGCGATGTCGCCCTGCGAGCGGAACCGCACACCCAGGCGGGCCCGGACGCGGACGAAATGCGGGTGGCCAACCGTGATACTGGCCACCGACGGGGCAAGCGGCTGGAGATAGTCCCGCACTTCGTCGAGCAGGCTGCTCGGCGCGCGCGGGGTCAGCGGGTCAGCGAGGCGGCGCGCCTGAATATCGGGTACGATGATGAGGCGGACGCAGCCAAGCCCGTCCGCAATCGTGGCGGGCAAGCATTTGACCTTGTGCACGTCGGGGAAGCGGGCGAGCACGAGATGTTCGTAATCCCAGGGGGTGAGTGCGCGCCCCTTGTGGCGCAGCCGCTCGCCCGCGCGGACCCGGAAGCCGGCGTCGCTTTCGGCCGGCGCTCCGCCGAAGCTGGGATAGGGCTGGACGACCTTGAGCAGCCCGGGTGCGCTATCCGCGATCGCGCGGATCGTCGCGGGGGGCAGCGGGGCGGC
>JASLBO010000383.1 GCA_030146605.1 Sphingomonas sp.
TCTGGTAGCCCGGCCAGCCGAACGGATAGGCCGAGCCGCCGGCATTGAGTATGCGAAAGGTGAGGGTGCGTCCCTTCGCCCCCGCCAGCCGGAAATGGAACCATTGGTAGAAGTCCGACAGGTGGTCCGTGACGATCTCGAGATCGACCCGGTCGCCTTCGATTGCCACCATTCGGATATTGCCGCCGTCGAAAGCGGCGTTGATCTGGATGCTCATTTGACCGTGGTAGTCACCCCGGACTCGCCTGGGAAGTCCCTGAACAACGCGCGGGCGAGCCGCCCCGCCGCCTCGCGCGGATCGCTGCCGGGCCTGCCGCTGACCGATTCGGTGACCGCGCGGCCTTCCCACACCGTGCTGTTGTCGCTGCGCCGGCGCAGCTGGACCGCGAGTTCGGTGCCGGTCACTTGCCGCGTCTTGCCGCCGATCCCGAACGACAGCCCACCGCCGAGCCCGACCCCGCCACGCCGCCCGCCGCTAATCCCGCCGCCGCCGAGGCCGATCGAAACCGGTGGCTGCTCGCGATAGCTGCCGAGCGGGGCGCGGGTGAACGACACCGCGGCAATATAGCCCGAGCCCGTCGCGCCGGGGGCGAAGCCGAGCCGCTGGAGCTCCGCCCCGACCGCATCGGCATAGAGCTGGAACTCAGGGCTGATCTGCGCTGCTCCGGTCATTGGTTCGATCGCGACGCCGGTCCGCTCGCTCAGCGATCCAAGATGATAGCGCGTGACTTCCACCGGGGCGGTACGCGTGCTGCTGGTGCAGCCGCCCGCGAGCAACGCCGCGCCCGCCACTGCGATGCTGAGAACCTTGGTCACGGGACGCCTCCTGTCTCGCGGAGAGAACACCCCGCCGCAGTTCAACCCTGCCCTGCGCGAGTCGGTTCCACAAGGGCGCAGCGCCTTGACTTGGGCGTCCTCCCCCATTAGGCGGGCGCCTCTTTTCCAGCATCAGATATTTGAGAAGCGAATCGGTCATGAAGATCGTGAATTCATTGAAGTCGCTCAAGGGTCGCCACCGCGACAACCGCGTGATTCGTCGCCGCGGGCGGATCTACGTGATCAACAAGACCAACCGCCGGTTCAAGGCCCGCCAGGGCTAATTCCGGGTGGGGACGCCGTCGGCCGTCATCTTCGACGTCGGCAGGGTCCTCTTCGAATGGGATCCGCGTTACCTCTACGAGCGCCTGATCGACGACGATCAGGCGCTCGAAGCGTTTCTGGCGAATGTCGTCACCAAGGAATGGCATTTCCAGCATGATGCCGGCCGCCCGTTCGCCGAGACCTCGGCCGAGCTTACCGCGCAATTCCCGGAGCATGCCGAGCTGATTGCCGCCTGGGGTCCGCGCTTCGGCGAGACGATTCCCCACGCCGTGCCGGGCATGTTCGAGATCGTGCGCGAACTCGATGCCGCCGGCGTGCCGTTGTTCGCGATCACCAACTTCTCGGGCGAGTTCTGGCGTGCCTGGGTGCCCAACTATGCCGAATTGTTCGATCGCTTCCGCGACATCGTCGTTTCCGGCGACGAGAGACTGGTGAAGCCCGATCCCGCGATCTACGCGCTGGCGCTCGATCGATTCGGCCTGAACGGCCCCGACGCAGTGTTCGTCGATGACAGCCCGGCCAATGTGGAGGGTGCCAACGCGGCAGGCATCCATGGTGTGCTGTTCACCTCTGCCGAGGACTTCCGTGCGGAGCTGGTGCGGCTTGGATTGCTTGCCTGAACCTCTGTGAAGGTGTACACCGGGTACACAACGGAGGCAGCCATGAAGATGTCGGTCCGCGAAACCCGCGCCAATTTCGCTGCCGCGCTTGATGCGGCGGAAAAGGGCGAGCGCGTCATTATCACCAAGAATGGCAAGGCCGTCGCTGAGTTGGGGCCACCGCGCCAACAGGTCGGGTTCAGCTTCGAACACGCCGAAGAAGTCCGCAAGAAGCTGGGGCTGCAGAATATCGAACTCGACGAACGCTGGCTCGAGGATTTCAACGATCCCGCCTGGGCACGAGAGTTGTTCGGCCCTGAATATTTCGACGATGAGCCGGAGCCTGAATGAGGCTGTTGCTCGACACGCACTATGTGGTCTGGATGATTGCCGATCCGGCTCGAATGACAAGAGCGGAGCATCGCGCAATCACGGGTACCGACCGCGACCTGTTGATATCTCCCGTTTCAATCTGGGAAATTCGTCTAAAATGGCAATCGTCCAGTCGCGCCGGGCGCCGTGAGGGGGCGCTGCACCCCGAACAAGCTCTGGCCTATATTGCCGAGAATGCGATAACCCTCGTCGACCTGACGAGTGTGGATTGCGCGACAATATTGAGTGTCCCGCTCGTGCATCGGGATCCGTTCGACGAGCAGCTTCTCATCCACGCCCAGCGGCTGAATGCGAAGCTCCTCACCCGAGATCGGCTGCTGGTCGGCCACCCGCTCGTATACCGCGCCTAGGTCAGCCTTCGCTGGGGCCGGTATAATTCTTGAGCTCGTCGCCGACGATGGTGACGACGTGGAGCACGTTGGTCGAGCCGGGCGTCCCGAACGGCACGCCTGCGCAAACCACGATGCGGTCGCCGGCGCCGGCCAGCTTCTGGCGCAGCGCCATGCGCTTGGCCTTGCCAACCATTTCCTCGAACGATTCGACGTCGCGGGTGTGGACCGCGTGGCTGCCCCAGAGCAGGCCCGAGCGCCGCGCGGTCTCGATCCGGGGTGTCAGCACCATGATCGGCACGGTCGGTCGTTCGCGGGCGATTCGCCGCGCGGTCGAACCCGAGCTGGTGAAGCACACGATCGCCGATGCGGACACGGTCCGCGCGATGTTCTTCGCCGCCTCGGCGAGCGCGTCGGCGGTGGTCGGATCGGGGCGGGTGACGGTGAAGTGGACACGGTCGCCATGCGCGGGATCGCGCTCGACGGCGTCGGCGATCGAATTCATCATCGCCACCGATTCGACCGGCCATTTGCCCGCCGCGCTTTCGGCCGAGAGCATGATCGCGTCGGCGCCGTCATACACCGCCGTCGCCACGTCGGAGACTTCGGCGCGCGTCGGCGAGGGCGAATCGATCATCGATTCAAGCATCTGCGTCGCGACGATCACCGGGCGGCCCATCCGCCGCGCGGTCTCGACGATGCGCTTCTGCAGCGGCGGCACGCTCTGCGGCGGCAATTCGACGCCGAGATCGCCGCGCGCGACCATCACGCCGTCGCATTGCTCGACGATTTCCTCGAGCCGGGTGATCGCGCTCGGCTTCTCGATCTTGGCGAGCAAGGCCGCCTTGCCGCCGATCAGCCGGCGCGCCTCCATCAGATCCTCGGGCCGCTGGACGAAGCTCAATGCGATCCAGTCGACATTCTGCTCGACCGCGAACGCCAGATCGCTGCGGTCCTTGTCGGTCAGCGCCGCCATCGGCAGCACCATATCGGGGACGTTGAGGCCCTTGGAATTGGACAAGGTCCCGCCAACCTCGACGCGGGTGATCAACCTGTCCTTCTCGACCGCGGTGACGCGCAGCACCATCTTGCCGTCGTCGAGCAGCAGCCGCGCATCGGGGTGCGCCGCCTCGAAGATCTCGCGATGCGGCAGTTCGACGCGAGTCGAATCGCCCGGCGCGGGATCGCGGTCGAGGGTGAATTCCTGCCCGGTCTCGAGCACGACCTTGCCCTCGGCGAACTTGCCGACGCGCAGCTTGGGCCCCTGAAGATCGGCGAGGATCGTCGTCGGGCGCCCGTATTTCTTTTCGAGGCTGCGGATCGCCGCGATCACCGGCACCTTCGATGCCTGATCGCCATGGCTCATGTTGACGCGAAAGGCGTCGGCCCCCGCCTCGTACAGGCGCTCGATCATCTCGATGGTATTGCTGGCAGGTCCTAGCGTCGCGAGGATGCGGACTTTACGGCTGCGGGGGCTTATGGCCTTGGTCATCGCTGTCATTCCTTGTGCGCGCCTGCCTCTACCCGTTAATCTGGATCGATCAACCACGGAGGTGCACGGTGCCGACACTCGAAACTATAGACGATGCAGTGGCGGCCAGCGCGTTCCGGCGGCTCGTCCGCCATCTGCGGCACCGAAACGACGCTGAAAACATCGATCTGATGGGGCTCGCCGGCTTCTGCCGCAATTGCCTTGGCGACTGGATCCAGGAGGCTGACCCCGCCCTCTCGAAGGATCAGGCGCGCGAGATCGTCTACGGCATGCCCTTCGCCGAATGGAAAACGCAGTTCCAGAAGCAGGCCAGCCCCGGGCAGCTCGCGCGGATGGAAGAGAGCATTGCGAAAAATCATCGCGAGGAGCTGCTCGACGAGGCGCTGGACGACAG
>JASLBO010000458.1 GCA_030146605.1 Sphingomonas sp.
GCGGACCTTGAGGTGCCCGAGGACGCCGCGCTGCGGGTGCAGCGTGTGGCCGGCGGCGTCGGTGAGCTTGAGCTCTCGCCCACCGGCACGATCGCGCCGCTGCACGCGCTGGACGGCACGCGCGCCTCGGGCCGCCCGCCGATCGGGCTCGATCTCAAGCTCACCGACGCCGCCGGCCACACGCTGCACCCGCAGCGCGGCGTCCTCGGGCACCTCAAGGTCCGCGGCCAGAGCGTGATCGACCGCTATTTCGGCGGCGAAGCGGACGCGCTCGATCCCGAAGGCTATTTCGATACCGGCGACCTCGCGATGATCGATGCCGAGGGCAACCTCACCATCTGCGGGCGCGCCAGGGACCTGATCAAATCGGGCGGCGAATGGATCAACCCCACCGAGATCGAGGCGATCGTCGGCGCGCATCCCGCGGTTCGCCACGTCGCGGTGATCGGCCGCCCGGACACCAGATGGGGCGAACGCCCGGTCCTGATCGTCGAGACCGACGGCGAAGCGCAGGATCCGCGCGCGCTGCTCGTGCTGTTGCAGGGCAAGGTCGCGGACTGGTGGATCCCCGGCGAGATCGCCGAGATCGCGGCGATGCCGCTCGCCGCTTCGGGGAAGATCGACAAGCAGCGGCTGCGCGCGGATTATGCCGAAGGGCGAATCGCGACGCGGAAGTTCGCCTGAACTGCCGTGAGCACCAACCCCGTCTTGACTTTTCCGCCAGAGTCGCGCATCCGCCGCGGCCTGACAGCGGTGCGCCTGCGCGCGCCGCTATTTCTTTTCGCACGATTCAAGGGTTTCGGGTCATGGCCAAGCCGACCACTGTAAAGATCAAGCTCGTCAGCACGGCGGACACGGGTTTCTTCTACGTCACGAAGAAGAATCCGCGCACCCAGACCGAGAAGTTCTCCTTCCGCAAATACGATCCCGTCGTGCGCAAGCATGTCGAGTTCAAGGAAGCCAAGATCAAGTAAGTCAGGCCGGGCGGGCTCCCCCGCTTGCCCGCGCGGAACCCGGAGCGGTTTCGGCGATTGGTGCGCGAGGCCGGCTCCAGCCGGTCCGCGAAACCATAAGGGGAGATCCGATGAAGACTCTGTTCAAGGCCACCGCCATGGCCGGCCTGCTCGCGCTGGGCGCATGCGGCGGCAATGCCGACGATCAGGCCGCCGAGAATATCGAGGCCGCGGCCGAGAACAGGTCCGACGCGCTCGAGAGCCAGGCCGACGCGGCGGCTGCGGCGGGCAACGACCAGCTCCACGATTCGCTCGAAGCGCAGGCCGACAATGTCGAGGATCGCGGCGAGGCCGCGGCCGACAAGGCCGACGACAGCGACGATGCCCGCGTCGAGGACCAGGTCAAGAACACGCTGTAATTACAGCGGCAAGCCAAAGAGGGCGCCTCGCCGCATGGCGGGGCGCCCTTTTGCGTTCAGCGCCCCGCGCTGGTCGCCCTGGCCTGCGGCTCTGGCTCGGCAAGCGGCTCGACTCCGGGCAGGTCCCAGCGATCCATGGTGACCGCCGAGCAGGCATAGGTCGCGCCATTGCGCAGCGTCACCGGCTTCAGCGCGCCGGCGAGGCTCGCCTGCCTTCCCGAAAGCACCTGCCGCGCGTCCTCGGCGTGCGCCGCCCAGGCGATCGCGTTGAGCCTGGCCCCGGTCGACATCCGCGCATCCATATAGGGCACGAAATCGCCGAGATAGGCGACCTCGCCTTCGCCGACATGGAAGGTCGGCGCGCCGAAGCAATAGCTGTTGGTCACGGGCAGCTTGCCCACCGCGGTGCCCATCAGCACATAATCCCCCGCGGTCACCCGCAGCACCTGCACCTCATAGAGCGCCTTGCGATCCTTGCTCGCGACGTCGAGGCTGTAGGTCGTCTTGTCGCCCTTCTTCTTCCAGTCCTTCGGGCGGTAGACCAGGTCTCGCCCGCCCGGGTCGTAGCGCGCGATGCTGAGGCTGCCCGATCGCCCGGCGCTGCCCTCGTCGGGGCGGCGGAAGCCGAGCACCAGCGCCGCCTCGCCGGGGGCAAGCGCGAACGGCGCAGCCGGATCGACCTTCTTGCCGAGATACAAGGTCCCCGGCCCGCCGAGCGGCGCATCGAGCCGCAGATTCGGATCGGCGGGCAGCGTGAAGCTGGTCCGCTCGGTGATCTCGCCCTCGACCTTCTCCGCGCCGACGATCGTGTCGAAATAGGCGCTGCGCTGCGCATCGGTCATCGCCGCGACTCCGGTCGCGGCCGCACTGGATATTTCGACCAGCCGCCAGCCCTTGATCAGCAGGCACGACCGGCGATTGTCGCGGCGCTGCTGCCCCTGCTGGATCAAACTGGCGAACAGCCCGCCCAGTCCCGCGCCGACGCCCGCGGCCAGCGGCGAGATCACCGCCGGGTTGTAATAATAAGGCACGGTCCCGCTCGGCGTGCGCGATCCGCGTGCGATCAGCCGGCAGGTCTGCCAGTCCGCATCATATTGCGCCCGCGTCGCGCCGGGCTTGTTGTAGAAGCGGCTGTCCTTGAGATCGCGCGCCGCATCCTTGGCGATGTCCTCGGGACTGTCGTCGGAGACCGGTTCCTGGGCAACCGCGGGCGCGCCGGTCCCCGTCGGCACGAGCATCCTGCCCTGCGCGAAAGCCGCGACCGGCATGTTGGTGGCAAGCAAAATGGCAGCCGAAAGCCGCAGGCGCATGATATCCTCCCCCGTTGCGCGCCGAACGGCGCGATTCCCCGCCGCCAGACTATCGCCCCCGCCGCTGCCGTCGAGAGCAAATCTGCGCTTTCCCTGGTCCCGCCATGGGTCTAGGACCTCGTCATCCCCGGGGGACCGCTGACGCAGCGGTTGAGAGGAGGGCCGCAGCCCTCGACCCGCTGAACCTGATCCGGCTGACACCGGCGTAGGGAGGGAGCGGCACTCCGACACGAGGTCCGTTTTCTCCCGCTCAAGGAGAAGACATATGGCCGACCTTCCTGCCCGCACCGAGCTAGCCGTCACCACCGGCCCGATCCGCGGCTCGCGCAAGGTGCTGGTCGGCCCCTTGCAGGTCGCGATGCGCGAGATCCATCTCGAGCCGTCGTGCGGCGAGCCGCCGGTCCGCGTCTACGACACCTCGGGCCCGTATACCGACCCCGACGCGCGCATCGACATCATGGCCGGCCTGACCGAGCTGCGCGCGCCGTGGATCCGCGCTCGCGGCGACGTCGAGGTGGTCGCCCAGCGCGAAGTCCGCCCCGAGGATAATGGCCAGCTCGGCCCCGACCGGAGCGGCGGCGTCGAGCCCTTCCCCAATGTGCGGAAGCAAGTGCTCCGCGCAAAGCCCGGCGCGAACGTCAGCCAGATGCATTATGCCCGCCGCGGCATCATCACGCCCGAAATGGAATATGTCGCGGTCCGCGAGAATCTCGGCCGCGAGCGCCTCGCCGAATATATCCGCGACGGCGAGGATTTCGGCGCCTCGATCCCCGACTACGTCACCCCCGAATTCGTCCGCGACGAAATCGCGAGGGGCCGCGCCATCATCCCCAACAACATCAACCACCCCGAGAGCGAGCCGATGGCGATCGGCCGCAACTTCCTCGTCAAGATCAACGCCAATATCGGCAACAGCGCCGTCGCCTCGAACGTCGCCGCCGAAGTCGACAAGATGGTCTGGTCGATCCGCTGGGGCGCGGACACGGTGATGGACCTCAGCACCGGCCGCAACATCCACGACACGCGCGAATGGATCATCCGCAATTCGCCCGTCCCGATCGGCACCGTGCCGATCTACCAGGCGCTCGAAAAGGTCGGCGGCGTCGCCGAGGACCTCACCTGGGAGATCTTCCGCGACACCCTCATCGAGCAGGCCGAGCAGGGCGTCGACTATTTCACCATCCATGCCGGCGTCCGCCTGCCCTACATCCCGATGACCGCCAAGCGTGTCACCGGCATCGTCAGCCGCGGCGGCAGCATCATGGCCAAATGGTGCCTCAGCCACCACAAGGAGAGCTTCCTCTACGAGCGCTTCGACGAGATCACCGAGATCATGAAGGCGTATGACATCGCCTACAGCCTCGGCGACGGCCTGCGCCCCGGCAGCATCGCCGACGCCAATGACGAAGCCCAGTTCGCCGAGCTCTACACCCTGGGCGAGCTGACCAAGCGCGCCTGGGCGCAGGACGTCCAGGTGATGATCGAGGGCCCGGGCCATGTCCCGATGCACAAGATCAAGGCGAACATGGACAAGCAGCTCGAGGCATGCGGCGAAGCTCCCTTCTACACGCTCGGGCCGCTCACCACCGATATCGCGCCGGGCTATGACCACATCACCAGCGGCATCGGCGCCGCGATGATCGGCTGGTACGGCACCGCGATGCTCTGCTACGTCACCCCCAAGGAGCATCTCGGCCTCCCCGACCGCGACGACGTCAAGGTCGGCGTGGTGACCTACAAGCTCGCCGCCCACGCCGCCGATCTCGCCAAGGGCCACCCGGCGGCGCAGGTCCGCGACGACGCACTGAGCCGCGCCCGCTTCGAGTTCCGCTGGCGCGACCAGTTCAACCTGTCGCTCGATCCCGACACCGCCGAGCAATATCACGACCAGACCCTCCCCGCCGAAGGCGCCAAGACCGCGCATTTCTGCTCGATGTGCGGCCCCAAATTCTGCTCGATGAAGATCACCCAGGAAGTCCGCGACTTCGCCGCGAAGCAGAACCAGGGCGCGGAGAGCTTCCTCGCCGCCACCCCGGCCGATCGCCCCGAGCTCGTCGAAGGGCAGCTGGTCGCGGAGGAAGCCGAAGCCGGAATGGCCGCCATGAGCGCGGTGTTCAAGGAGACCGGCAGCGAACTCTATATGGGCACCAACGGGCGCGAGCACGACTGAGGCTGCCATCTCTGACCGGCCCGACGGGAAACGGACGCGCAGCCCCCTGCAAAGTCGCCTCCGAAATGGACAAGCTTTCCGCCAAAGCCGAGG
>JASLBO010000474.1 GCA_030146605.1 Sphingomonas sp.
TCGACGGTCTTGGTCGGCAATCCACGTTCAGCTACGTGCTGGTGAACGCCAGCCGATAGGATTGCGCATGCGTTTTGCCTTTGCTCCCCTGCTGCTGCTTGCGGCATGCGGGGCCGCCGAAAGCGACGATGGGGGCGATCGGCAGCCGCCGGTCGCCGTCGCGGTCAGCCGCGCGGATCCGGTGCCAGCGAAACCGGTGATACCGCGATCGCCCGCGGCGAGCAGCCCGGTCTGCGAGGCCAGCGCGCCCGAGAGCCCGTGCCAGATCGTCGGAAAATGGCGGGTGACGCGGGTCTACAACCCGGCGAACAGGAACCCGCTCGCCGACGAGATGGGGATGACGGGCTCGACCTTCACCATCACCGGCAACAGCGACGCATCGGGAACGATCCGCTGGGACGGCCCCGACAACGGCCAGTTCGATCAGAGCGATGTCTGCACCGGACCCTATCTGAGCTCCGCTGCGGCTCCGCGGGCCGACCCCTCGCGCGCAACGCTGGCGGCGGCATTCAAGGCATGGAAGGTACCCGGCGACGCCGGCGCGGCACGCCATCTCGGCTGCGATCAAGGGCATTGGTCGGTGCCGAGCGATCCCGCCGGCAAATGGTTTGGGCTCGTGCTGCCGATGGGGCGGCAAATGGCGTTCGAATGGTTCGGCGAGCGAATCATCCTTGCCGAACGCGCGGACTGACTGGATTACGGCCGACCGGCAGGCGGATCGACGAAATCCGGGAAAAGCCGCTCGACGGCGCTGCGCAAATCATCGCTGCCGGCGAGCAGCCCGTGATGATCGAGCAATCGCTTCACCAACCCCGCTTTGTACGGCCCAATGCCGGCCATGGTCTCCAGACCGGCGAGATCCGGATCGTTCAGCCGGTCCGCGACATCGCCAAGCGTCACATGCCCCGCCGCCTTCAGCTGCCGCCGCAGTCCCGGCGGCAAAGCGGACTGCATCACCGGCAGTTCACGGTCGGTGGCATCCGGCGTGGTTCGCCGCAGCCGCGTGCGGCCGGCCTTTTCGCGCTTGAGCACCCGGCGAACATGGCCAAGCTGACCGGTGCTGAGCTTGAGCTGGCGCCCGATCTGCCGATAGGAACAGCCGGCGGCGCGCAGGGCCCTTGCTTCTTCCACATTCAACATGGCCTGTTCCGACGGGGTCAGCATTGACGGTACTGCGCTCCTTCGAATGCGGCCGGCTCAGATAGATGCAGACCCTGCCGTCCGCCACCGCTCGCGCCCGCCGACGGCTTATTCCTTGAGGCCGCCAGCCGTGTCTTTACCTTGAGCAGTCTCGATCCGGGCCACTGCCTGCTCGAGCCTTCCCAGCGTTTCGAGTATCCGCACCTGTTCGTCATGAGTGAAGGCGTCGCGGTCCTGATTGAGCCGCTCGATCAACCGCACGACGATCAACGGCGCCACGCCGAAGATCGAGAGATGCATCAAGGCCAGCGCCAGCATCTCGCCGGCAGTTGTCTTGGGGCTGATGTCGCCATAGCCGGTTGAGGTCGCGGTAGTGCCAGCCCAATAGAAGCTGTCGACGAAGCCGTGCCCCTCGATCACCATGAACAGCAGGGTGAACGCCAGCAGCAGCGTCACATAAGCGAGCGCGAGTTCCTTGAGCGTGTCGGTCGCCGCCTGCAGCTTGTTCATCGTCACCCCCTGATCACATGCGGAATGAAACGTGCGCGGTTGCCGGTGATCAGCCCGTCCTCGCGGATTCCCATCCCCGCCGCCTCCCCGTCGACCGCCCAGCAGCCGAGCACCGGATAGCCGTTGCCGAAGTCGCGCAAGGGATAGAGCGCCTGGTACATGGTCAGCCCTTCGCGATACTCGCCGGTCGATCGCGCAACGCTTTCGCCGTCGGCGACGACTTCGATATTGGCGCCTTCACGCGCGAGGAAGGGCTTGGCGACATAGCTGGTCCCGATCTTCTCCTTGATCACCGAGGCGGCGAGCAGATTGGGGTGATCGGGGAACATCGCCCACAGCACCTGGAGCACCGCCTTGTTGCTCCACAGCATCTTCCAGATCGGCTCGATCCACGCCGTCTCCGGCAAATGGCGGACGATGTCCTGGCCACAGCGCTCGCTGACGATCCATTCCCACGGATAGAGCTTGAAGATCGCAGTGATCAATTGGTCGTCCTGGTCGACGATGCGGCCGCGCGCGTCGAGCCCGAGATCGTCGATCACCACCGCCAGCGTCTCGAGCCCCGCCTGCTGCGCAAGGTCGCGCATGTACGTCGTGGTGATCGTGTCCTCGTGCGACGGATCGGCGGCATGGGTAAACCAGATGCGCTGATCGGGCAGCCGCGAGCGGATCTCGGCCCAGCGCCCGATCAGCTTCTCGTGCAGGCTGTTGAACTGGTCGAGTTCGGGAAACAGCGTCTCCTTCCAGCCCCACTGGACCACCGCCGCTTCGAGCATAGAGGTCGGCGTGTCGCAATTGAACTCGAAAAGCTTGGGCTCGCCCTCCCCGGTATAGCCGAAGTCGAACCGGCCGTAATTGAGCGACGGCGGCTCGCTGTGCCACGCCTTTTTGAGCGCGCGGTGGCAATATTCGGGGATCCCGAACAATGCCAGGATCTCCGGATCCTCGACGATCCGCTCGCCCGCCGCGAGGAACAGGCCGTAGACCGCCTCGGTCGACGCTTCGATCTTCTCGATCTCGGCGAGCGTGAAGGCATAATATGCCCGCTCGTCCCAATAGGGTTCGCCGTCCTGGCTGTGCCAGATCAGTCCCTGCGCCTCGACCTTGGCTTGCCAGTCGTCGCGCGGCGCGATCGTGTGTCGCTCCACGCGCTCAGGACCTGCCGCCGCCGAACCTGCGGCCGCTCGAGCCGAGTCCGCCGCGCGACACCGCGGAGGATCGAGTCATCCGCGAAGCGGCCGGGGCAGCCGCATAATTGACCCCCGAGCGCGGCTGGTACGAACCGAGACCGGCATAACGCGGGTTGCGGATCGAATCGCCATAATAAGGAACCGCGGAATTGCGCCCGAGATAATACCAGAGGAAGGCAGTGCCGACGCCGCTGCCGCCCTGATGGACGGCATTGCGCTGGCGGCACTGGCCGTCGTCGACGCGCTTGCCTTCCTTGTCGACGCAGATCGCAGTATCGCGATCGGCGACCACGTCCTCGTTCCACTCATCGTTCGACGAGCAGCCGGGCAGCGACAGCAAGGCCGCGGCCATCGCCGTCGTCATGGACAATTGTTTCTTCATCCGACGTCTCCTGTCGACCGGCTGCTCAAGGAACCATGCAGGCCGCCTGGAGGATGCCGATCCCCAGCCCGATCCCGCCGACGAAGATCCCCGACCCGACGCAGCCGTCGACGATCCGGCGCGAGATCGTCGGGAACAGCAGCCGGGCGATGAGGAAGAACACCGCGAGCTGAACCACCGCCGCGACCGCTCCCCATAGCAGCATGTCGGGGATGCTCACCGAATGGCCGATCACGATCGCGACGGGCACGGTGAAGCCGAGAAAGGTGCCGGTGAGCTGGGTCGCCGCGGCGCTGTTGCCCTCGCGGATCAGCGCGAACTCCCTGTGCGGCGTGATCAGCACATAGAGCGCCAGAAACGCCACCGCCAAGCCAAGCGCGGCCCCGAAATAAGCAAGGAAATGC
>JASLBO010000496.1 GCA_030146605.1 Sphingomonas sp.
AGCGCGGCGCTGCCGCCGGATCTGCGCTGATGGGACTTTCGCCCGAGCGGCTGCTGGCGGTGATGCGGATCGCGCGCGGCCTGCTCCTGTTCTCGATGATCGCCGCGGTGATGCTGGTCCGAACCGAGCCGGCGCACGGCAACCGTTCCCTCCTCGGCCTCGCGCTTGCCGACCACCAGCAGCAAGGGAACCTTGGCCAGACTGTGCTCGCGGACCTTGTAGTTGATCTTCTCGTTGCGCAGATCGGTCTCGACCCGGATCCCCGCCGCGCGCAGCTTGTCGGCGACCTGGAGCGCATAATCGTCGGCATCCGACACGATCGTCGCGACCACTGCCTGCACCGGCGACAGCCAGAGCGGGAAGCGGCCGGCATGGTGCTCGATCAGGATGCCGATGAAGCGCTCGAACGTGCCAAGGATCGCGCGGTGGAGCATCACCGGGCGATGGCGCTCGCCATCCTCGCCGACATAAGACGCGTCGAGCCGCTCGGGGAGCACGGTGTCGGTCTGGATCGTGCCGACCTGCCACGTGCGGCCGATCGCATCGGTCAAATGGAATTCGAGCTTGGGCGCATAAAAGGCGCCCTCGCCCTCGAGCTCTTCCCAGCCATATTCCTCGGTGTCGCGCCCGGTGGCCTTGACTGCGTCGCGCAGGCTCTGCTCGGACCAGTCCCACATTTCTTCGCTGCCGAAGCGCTTTTCGGGGCGCAAGGCGAGCTTGATCGCGTATTTCTCGAAGCCGAGGTGTCGATAGACGCTGTCGAGAAGGTCGCAGAATTTCTGCACCTCCTCGATCAACTGGTCCTCGCGCACGAAGAGATGCGCATCGTCCTGGGTGAACTGGCGGACGCGCATGATGCCGTGCAGCGCGCCGTGCGGCTCGTTGCGGTGGCAGCAGCCGAACTCGGCAAGGCGGATCGGCAGGTCGCGATAGGATTTGATGCCCTGCTTGAACACCAGGATGTGCGCCGGGCAATTCATCGGCTTCAGCGCCATCAGGTCGCCTTTGCCCGAAAGCACGGGGCCTTCCTCGTCGGCGTTCGGAATCTCGTCGGGTACGACGAACATGTTCTCGCGATATTTGCCCCAATGGCCGGACTGCTCCCACTGGCGCGAGTCCATCAGCTGCGGAGTCTTGATCTCCTCATAGCCTGCGGCATCGAGCCTGCGGCGCATATAGGCCTCCAGCTGGCGCCACAGGATGAAACCCTTGGGGTGCCAGAATACGCTGCCCTGGGCTTCGGACTGGAGGTGGAACAGGTCCATTTCCGCGCCGATCTTGCGATGGTCGCGTTTGGCCGCTTCCTCGATCCGGGTCAGATGCGCGTCGAGCTGCTTCTTGTTGAGCCAGCCGGTCCCGTAGATGCGGCTGAGCATCGCGTTCTTCTGGTCGCCGCGCCAATAGGCACCCGAGACGCGCGTCAGCTTGAATGCGTTGGGATCGACCTTGCCGGTGGAGGCGAGATGCGGGCCGCGGCACATATCGAGCCATGCGTCCTCACCCTTGCCGGCGCGGTACACCGTCAGTTCCTCGCCTTCGGGAAGCTCCTGCGCCCATTCGGCCTTGAAGGTCTCGCCCTGCGCGGTCCAGCGTGCGATCAGGTCGGCACGGCTCCAGACTTCGCGGATCAGCGGCTCGTCATTGGCGATGATCCGCCGCATCTCGGCCTCGATCGTGGGCAGATCCTCCTCGGTGAAGGGGCGATCCTTCGGTGCGAAGTCGTAATAGAAGCCGTCCTCGGTCGACGGGCCGAAAGTGATCTGCGTGTCCGGGAAGAGATGCTGCACCGCTTCCGCGAGGATGTGCGCATAATCGTGGCGTGCGAGCTCGAGCGCGTCCTTCTCGTCGCGCGACGTCACCAGTGCGAGCTGCGAATCGCCTTCGAACGGGCGGCCGATGTCGCGTAGTTCGCCGTCGACGCGCGCGGCGAGCGCGGCCTTGGCGAGTCCCGGACCGATCGCCGCGGCGATGTCCGCCGGGGTTGTTCCCGGGGCTACCTCACGGACGGAACCGTCGGGCAGCGTGATACGGAACATCTCGGACACGGGATCTCTTTCGACAAAGGGTCAGGAGCGTGGCTTATGCCCGCGCTGGCGCGATATAGGCAAGGCGCGCCGCAACAGCCACCGCCATGGCTGCATCCGTTGAATTGTCCGATTAATCCTTGCAGAATCGCCGACGTTGCGGTTCAGTCGGCCCATGGAGAGAACAGATCTGGTCAGCCGGCGCGATATCCTGGCCGCAGGAGTCGCGCTTCCGATCGCCGCGGCGATCCCTCACGCGGCGCTCGCCAAAGGCGCGGTGCCGGTCAACCCGCTGGTTCGCCAGCGTGCCGATGCGCAGATCTCGCGCGTCGGGGGCTGGTTCTATCTCACCGGGTCGGTGCCCGAGTATGATCGGCTGGTGCTGCGGCGGTCGAAGACCATCGCCGGATTGACCAATGCCGCCGAAGTGGTGCTGTGGCGGCGCCCTGCGAGCGGCAAGATGGCGGGCTATATCTGGGCCCCCGAAATCCACCTGATCGACGGCAGCTGGTATGTCTATTTTGCCGCCGGCGACAGCGACGACAAGTTCCGCATCCGCACCTATGTGCTCAAGGGCGCCGGCGCCAATCCGATGGCGACGAGATGGTCGGTACTCGGCCAGTTCGAGACGCCGTGGGACACCTTCACGCTCGACAGCACCAGCTTCGTCCACAAGGGAGTGCGCTATATCTGCTGGGCGCAGAAGGAGCCGGGCATCGACACCAACAGCAATCTCTATCTCGCACCGCTCAAGACGCCGACCACGCTCGCGGCGGCGCCGGCGCGGCTGACCGTGCCGACGCTCGACTGGGAGATACAGGGGTTCAAGGTCGCCGAAGGTCCGGCGCTGCTCGCGCGGAACGGCAAGCTCTTCCTGACCTATTCGGCGAGCGCGACCGACGCGCGCTATTGCCTGGGCATGCTGACCGCCGATAAGGATGCCGACATCATGAACCCGGCGTCGTGGATCAAGTCGCCGGTGCCGGTATTCACGACCTCCGAGGCCAACAAGGTCTATGGCCCGGGCCATAACAGCTTCGTCGTTGACGAAAATGGCCGCGACCTGCTGGTTTATCACGGCCGCGACTATCGCGAGATCAAGGGCGATCCCTTGTTCGATCCGAACCGCCACACCCGCGTCCAACCGATCCACTACCGCGCCGACGGCACGCCCGATTTCGGCATGCCGGTGAAGAACGGGCCGGTAGCCCGCTAAATCCTCCCTCGCGAAGCGGGGGAGGGGACCACGAAGTGGTGGACGGGGGTTCTCAGCGCACGATTTGCTTGCGGCTACGCCCCTCCGTCACGCTGCGCGTGCCACCTCCCCCCCTGCGCGAGGGAGGATTAAGAGTTAGGCGACGCCGAACGGCACCACCCGGTTCAGCTCGACATGGCCGATCTCGGCGCGGCCGAGATAGGGGACTTTCATGTCGCGGCACCAGCGGGTGATGATCTGCTCGATCGTCTCGCCAAAGTCGTTGCCGTTGTCGACCACCGAGGTCACCGCGCCCAGCCGCACCCCGGCAATCCCCTCGAGCTGGGTGGCATGCGCCATCTGGAACAGCATCCTGTCGATCCGGTAGAGCGGCTCGTCGACTTCCTCGATCATCAGCACGTGATCGGTGAGGTCGGGCAGCCACGGCGTGCCGATCATCGTGGTCAATATGGCGAGGTTGAACGCCGCCGCGGGGCGCCCGTCGGCCAGGCTAGGCTCGAGCGCGCGGCGATCCTTGTCGATCAGCCAGCCCAGCGCCCAGCCCGCCGCTTCGCCGCTGTCGTTCTTGCCGAGGCTGCTCGCCATCGAGGCATGGACCGAGCGACCGATCCGCCGCGCATAGAGCGCCCCGAGCAGGAACCCCATGTCGGAAAAGCCCATATAGGTCTTGCGCCCCGCCGCGGCGTTGAGCCGGGGCATCACGGTGTCGAGGATCCGGTTCGAGCCATAACCGCCGCGCGCGAACCAGATCGCATCGAAGCCTGGATCGTTGGCGAACTCGAGGAACGCTGCCGCGCGCACGGCATCGGAGCCGGCGAAATGGCCCTCCTCGAGATAGCATTGCGGGTGAAACACGATGTCGTGATCAGGATATGTGAGCGCCATGAAAGCCGCCAGCCTCAGCGAGCTCTCGCTGCTGACGGTCCGTGCCGGTGCCACCACTCCGATGCGCATAGAAATCCCCGCTCGCCCTGGGCTGTCGAAGGGCCGTTGTCCGTGCGGGCCGGGGTAGAGGAAAGATCGGTGCTTCGACAAGCGCAGCCCGAACGGGAGAGGTGGTTCCCCCCGTCATTCGGCCTGCACGGGCCTTGCTCCCCGTCCGCTTATTGCCGATAGCCCGGCCTTATGGACCACCGCAAACCTTACTTCTTCGTCGGCATCGGCGGCTCCGGGATGATGCCGCTGGCGACGATCCTCGCCGGGCAGGGCGCGACGGTCGCGGGATCGGATCGCAGCCTCGACGCCGGCCGGCTCCCCGCCAAGTTCGACGACCTCAGGCACCGGGGTGTCGCGCTGTTCGCGCAGGACGGCAGCGGAATCGCCTCGCCCGAGCAGACCGTCGTCGCCTCGGCCGCGATCGAGTCGAGCGTTCCGGACATGGTCCGCGCCGCCGAGCTCGGCAATGCGCGGATGAGCCGTGCCGAATTGAACGCCGCCTTGTTCAACGCCGCGCCGCAATCGATCGGGGTGGCGGGGACGAGCGGCAAGTCGACCGTCACCGGCATGATCGGCTGGATCCTCCACGCGTGCGGGCGTGACCCGACAGTGATGAACGGCGCGGTGATGAAGAACTTCGTCTCTCCGCAAGCGCCGTTCGCCAGCGCGCTGGTCGGCGCGGGCGAGACCTATGTCAGCGAAGTCGACGAGAGCGACGGCTCGATCGCATTGTATCGGCCCAAGGTCGCAGTGCTCAACAATGTCAGCCTCGATCACATGCCGATGGCGCAATTGATCGCATTGTTCGGGGCGTTCGTGGCCAAGGCGGGCAAGGCCGTGGTCAATCTCGACAATGAAGAAGGCGCGGCGCTGGCGATGACCATCCCCGCCGACCGGCTGACCAGCTTCGCGATCGAGGGCGAGGCGGACCTCGTCGCGCGCAACATCGCGCAGCAGCCCTTCGGGGTGATCTTCGATCTGCACGCCGATGGCGCGGCGCCGGTCCGGGTGACGCTCCAGGTGCCGGGGCGGCACAATGTCTCCAACGCGCTCGCCGCGATCGGCGCAGTGCAGGCGGCGGGGGTGCCGCTGGCAGCGGCGGTCGACGCGATCGCCGGGTTCGCGGGGCTCAAGCGCCGCTTCGAGCTGGTCGGCGAGGCGGGCGGGGTCGCGGTGATCGATGATTTCGGGCACAATCCCGACAAGATTGCTGCCACGCTCGACACGCTCCACGCTTTTCCCGGCCGGCTGCTGCTGCTGTTCCAGCCGCACGGCTATGGCCCGCTCAAGGTGATGCGCAGCGAGCTCGTCGCGATGTTCGCCTCGAAGCTAGCGCCTGACGATCTGCTCGTCCTGCCCGATCCGGTCTATCAGGGCGGTACGGTGACGCGCGAGGTGACCAGCGCGGACGTGGTCGCCGCTGTGGCGGCGAGCGGCAGGCAGGCTCGCCACATTCCGGAGCGCGAGGCGGCCGCGGCACATCTGGTCGCGCAGGCCCGGCCCGGCGACCGCATTGTCGTGATGGGCGCGCGGGATGACACGCTCAGCCTGCTGGCGCAGGCCATGGTCGAGAGGATATCCGGCTGAGCGGAGGAGGATCCTGGGTGCCCGGGGCAGAACGTCGTCCTGCGTTCCGCTAGCCTTGCTTGCGCAGAAGCTCCGGCTGGGCTTCCGAGAAAGGTTCGGTAGCCGCGCGCCACTCATATTCGCGCGCGAGTATCATATGCGAGCGGAAGCTCTCTGCCGTGGCGGCTTTCAGCGCGGCCCGGCGCTCCGCTCCGGCGCGGCGATGGAAATAGTCCCTGTCGCTCATCGGCTTGCCCCCTATCTGGTTGTTCAGGGGGCACCATACGCCGAGGCCGAATTTCCCGCGTTAACTTCGGTAAATACCCGGCAACAATGCAAATATCTCGGTCGACGACATCAATGCGCCCATTGGGGCCTGCGGCTAGCCCCACTTTCCATGTGCGCCGATCGAGCCGCGACAGCGCATCGGCTGGCGGCGGCGCGGCCTGTTCCGCTTGCGTCAACGCAGTTGCATCGCCGGACGCCGCTCGCTAAGGGGTGCGCCTCCCGGCGCGCCGGGGGCCGGCGGCGGGGCTGTAGCTCAGATGGGAGAGCGCTGCAATCGCACTGCAGAGGTCAGGGGTTCGATTCCCCTCAGCTCCACCAGC
>JASLBO010000502.1 GCA_030146605.1 Sphingomonas sp.
GAAGCAGTCGTCCACCGTCGCTTCGGGCCGGTCGCAAATCGCGGTATAGCCGGAGCCCACCGGCGAGTTGGTCGCAGCCCCGCCCAGCGATCCGATCAGCTTGCCGAAATCCTTGAGCGTGTCACGGTTGAGGAAGACGAGCGGTCCGTTCGGGAAAACCTCTCCGTCATAAAGCTCGCCCATCGAATAGGATTCCCAGATCCCGGCGCCATAGCCCTTGAATGGCGGATGCCCGACATTGCCGCCGCAATTGCCGCTGTTGGTGGGATAGGCGCCGCCGGTGGTGTTGTCGGCGTTGAAACCGGGGCCGTTGCAGTTCCAGTTCGCAGCGATCGGCGTCCAGTTGAACGTCGAGTAACGAACATTCTGCTTGCGATCGGCATAGCGCACGCCGGCCTTGACCGAATCGAACCAGCCGTCGCCGCCGAATTCATATTCTAGGTCGCCGCGCAGCGCCAATTCGTTGGCATCATTGTCCTCGACATGGCCCTGGATGAACGGGATCCAGTAATTATGCGCGTTGGCCAGCCCGCCCGACGCGTAATTCACGTTCGAGCCGGGCAAGAGTGCGACCTGAGGGGTTCCGTCCTTGTTGGTGCTGTACTGGAAGTTCGCCATCGATCCCGAGGCGACGAGGATGTCGTTATTGTAGGTCGACGCATCGATATATTGCGCGTCGAAATTGGCGTGCAGCCGGTCCGACACGTCCCATTGGAAGTTCGCCGAATAATCGCGCGTCCCCTCGCGGTGGGCGAAGTTGCGCGCTTCGTTCTGGAGATAAAGCCCGTCGCGCAGCGTGGTGCACACCGAAGGCGCCGCGCAATTGTTGACGAACGGAATGCCGGGGATCGCCGAGCCGGCATTGATCGCCGCCTGATTGCTCTCCCAGGTCCCGCTGAAGCTGCCATGCCCCTGCGTCAGCACGCCCGACTGGAGCATGCCGTTCGATCCGAACACCAGCGGGCCCGTCCCGTCCGCCGGCCCGAGCACGCTCGAGGTGCGCGGGTTGAAGGCGGGCGTGCCGAAATAATTGCCTTCGAGCACGGTGTGGCTGGCGCGTTCGAACCAGCCGTTGCGGTAATGCGAGTCGATGAACTGCAGCGACGCACGCACGGTGCCGGCGTTGTTCTCATATTGCGCGGCGAGCGCGATGCCGCGGCGCTTCCGGTCGTAATCGACTTCCGAGAAGCGAACGCCGTCCGGCGCATAGCGGAAGCCGCTGCCGCCGAACGGATTGGCGGTGCAGCCGACGCTGCCGTCGGAAGTCACGGTTCCCGCGGCCGGCGTGCCGAAGCCTGCCGTGCAATAAGTGTCGATCTTGTCCATGATCACGCTCTCGGTGCGCGTGACGACATGGCTCTGGGCATAGCTGGCGAGCAGGCCGAAGCGGCCGACCGGCGTCTCGAAGGTCTGGCTGATCAGCCCCGAAAATTCCGGCGTCCAGCGGTCCGAACGGTCGCCATAGTTCATCCGGAAATTGCCGGTGACCAGCAGCCCCTTCTGATCGAACGGCAGCCGGGTGCGCAGATTGACCGTGCCGGCAATGCCGCCCTCGATCATCTCGGCGGTCTGGTTCTTGTAGGCGTCGACCCCGGCGAGCAGTTCGGGAGAAACGTCGTTGAACTGGAGGCCGCGCGCCGAATCGGCCGAGAAGCTGTCGCGCCCGTTGAATTCGGTCCGCACCTGGGTGAGTCCGCGGATCAGCACGCCGGTGGGTTCACCCGAGGGGTGGGTGCTGTCATCGGCGGACTGGAGACGGCTGACGGTGATCCCCGGCACCCGCTGCAGCGCTTCCGCGGCAGACTTGTCCGGAAACGCGCCGATGTCGGTCGCGGTGATCGAGTCGACGAACGTGTCCGCGTTCCGCTTGATGTTCTGCGACGTGTCGAGCGCGGCGCGGACGCCGACTACGACGACATCCTCGCTGGCCTCCTGCGCCTCGGCGGAACTCGCCGCTGGATCGGCGCTCTGCGCCTGCGCTGCCGATGCGGCGCCGAACATGATCAGCGCGCAGAGCGAAACGCCGCCCTGCAGCGCGCGGAATCGGCGCGTCGAATGATGGTCTGTCATGCATACCTCCCCTTGGTGCTCCGCTTTTCGCGGATGCGGTCCAGGCACGGCTACACCGCCGCCCCTCGGCTGCATTGAATTGCGCAATTTTGCACAGAGCGCAAGCAGCTTTTACAGGATACACCGTCTCGTATCAGCGTTAGCACGCCAATTTTTTATGCAATTTTGCATTACCGCTGCGGTGCTTTGGGAATCGTCAGCGCCAGACATGCGCCAAGCCCCAACGCCAGCGCAGCGCTCGTCATTGCGCCGGCGGGAGCGCCGCCGAACGGAACCCGCACGAGCAGCCCGAGCGTCGCCGCAGCGACGAGCTGGGGCAGCACGATGAAGATGTTGTGGATGCCCATATACACGCCCATCTTGCGCGCCGGCACGCCGTCCGAGAGCATCGCATAAGGCAGCGACAGGATCGCCGCCCACGCCACCCCGATCCCGATCGCGGGCAGCCAGAGATCGCCGGCACGCGCAAAGGTCGCAAAGCCGAGCAGCCCCAGCGCGCCGCAGCTCAGGCACAAAGCGTGGCAAATACGGCGGCCGACGCGGCGCGCCAGTGCGGGAAGCATCAGCGCCACCAATGCGGCAACCGCGTTATACTCGGCGAACAGCATGCCGACCCAGTCGGCACTGCGCGCATAGCCGGCCGATGCCGGATCCCGGCCGGCGGGATCGAGCGCGGCGACGGCGGGAATCGCATAGACCCACAGCGCGAACATCCCGAACCAGGTGAAGAACTGGACCAGCGCCAGCCGCTTGAGCACCAGCGGCATGTGCAGGATATCCTCCACGATCACGACCATGCCGATCGAGGTGCGCCCGCGCCGCCGCAGCCCCACCGCGGCAAGCTGGAGCAGCCCGAATACCGCGGCGATCCCTGCGATCAGATACAGCTCGCGCTGCGCCCGTAATGCCGCGGTGAGCCCGGCGATCGCCGCGCCGCCCAGCGTCCAGCCGACCCCGCTCAGCGACAGCGCAGCGGCACCGCTCGCGCTGGGCACATCGGGATGCGCGATATCCGCGTGCTCCCCGAGCTGCTCCGGCGGCCGCTCCGGGGTGGTCGCGACCGACCAGCCGACGGTCACCACCAGCACCACCGCGCTGACCGCATAGGCCGCGGACACCGTATCCGCCCCTCCCCTCACGCCGAACCAGTTGGTAAGCATCCACGGCAGCGCCGATGCGAACACCGCGCCCGCGCCGATGAAGAACACCTGCAGCGCGAATGCCGAAGTGCGCTGCGGTTCGGGCAAGGTATCGGCAACCAGCGCGCGGAACGGCTCCATCGCGATGTTGATCGAGGCGGTGAGCACCCACAGCATCAGGCAGGCGGACCACAAGGTCGTCACGCTCGGCATCGCCAGCAGCGCCAGCGCGGTGAGCAACCCGCCCGCAAGGATATAGGGCCGCCGCCGGCCCAGCCGCCCCCAGGTCCGGTCGCTCAGATGCCCGACGACCGGCTGGACCAGCAGCCCGGTGATCGGCGCGGCGATCCACAGCAGGGCCAGCTCGTCGACATCGGCGCCGAGCGTCTGGAAGATCCGGCTGGTGTTGACGTTTTGCAGGCCCCAGACGATCTGCACGCCGAACAGGCCGAGGCACATGTTCCACAGATGCCAGGCGGCCGGGCGCGCCGCGGCGACGCGATCCGAACCCCCGGCGCGCGCCGATCGCCTCCTGATCGCTTGCAAAGTCCCCCTCAC
>JASLBO010000079.1 GCA_030146605.1 Sphingomonas sp.
GACGGCACGCGCGCCTCGGGCCGTCCAGCGCGTGCAGCGGCGCGATCGTGCCGGTGGGCGAGAGCTCGGTCATGCCCCAGCTCGTCTGCACCTTGCAGCCCAGGCGCTCCTCGATCCGGCGGAGCAGCGCCTCGGGGCAGCTCGATCCGCCGATCAGCAAGCGTTCGAGCGTGGGCAGCGCCTCGCCGCTTGCATCGAGCTGGTCGGCAAGGCCGAGCCAGACGGTCTGTATACCCACCGCCAGCGTGACGCCCTCGTCGCGGATCAATGCGGCAAGGCTGGCACCGTCCAGCGTCCGGCCGGGCAGCACCAATTTCGCCCCCGCTGCCGGCGCGGCGAAGGGCAGGCCCCAGCCGTTGGCGTGGAACATCGGCACTGCGACGAGTACCGAGTCGCGGCTGGTGATCGCCATTGCATCGGCCTGGAGCGCGCGCAGCGTGTGGAGATAGTTGGAGCGGTGCGTGTAGACCACGCCCTTGGGGCGCCCCGTGGTTCCCGAGGTGTAGCAAAGGCCGGCGGGCGTGTTCTCGTCGAAACCGCCCCATTCGATCGGCGTCCCCCGCGCCGCCAGCAGCGCCTCGTACGCCCAGATACGTGCCCGGTGCGACCCGAGAGGCTCCGTATCGGCAGGCGAGGCATCGAGCACGACGATGTGCTCGACCGTCGGGCAATCGGGCAGCACCGCGCGCGCCAGCGGCAACAGATCCGCGGCGACGGCGAGCACGCGGTTCTCCGCCTCGTTGATCATCGCGGCGAGATGCGCCGGTGTCAGCCGGGGATTGAGCGTGTGGCAGACCAGCCCCACGCCCATCGCGGCATAATAGATTTCGAGGTGATGCAGCGTGTTCCAGGCAAGCGTTCCCACCCGGTCGCCCTGCCGCATTCCCAGCGAAGCCAGCGCGCCCGACATGCGATTGCTGCGCGCGCGCAGCCCCGCATAGGTCACGCGCCCGACGATCCTGCCCGCATCGGCTTCGACGATCTCGCGCTCGCCGAACCACTTGGCGGCATGATCGAGGAATTTGTCTATAGTCAGGCCGTAGGGCTGCATGAAACCATCTGGTTCGAGGAAAGATCGGCCGCCCGGGCGAGAAGCGCCGGCGGCCAGAGAGAGACTCAGAATATCTTGAGCAGTTTGACGCCGTATTGGCGCGGCGGCCCGGCGAAATAGAGCCCGCTGTTGAGCGCAGCGGGGTAATGCTGGTCGGTGAGGTTGGTGCCATAGGCAGTCACCGTCCACGATCCGTGCTGCCAGGCGAGCTGTGCGTTGAGGATGTTGCGTGCCTCGATCCGATCGCCGCGCGCCGGATTCTGGAACAAGGTCGCCCATTGATCGCCGACATGGCCGAAATTGGCGCGGGGCGTGATCTTGTCGCCATTGCCGAGCTCGAGTTCATATTGCCCGCCGATGTTGAAGGTGAGGTTCGGGGCATAGGTCTGCCGCCGCCCTTCGAGATTGAGGCAGGAGACGCTCGCCGGTCCGGTCTGCGGATTGCACGGCAGCGCGCTCGCGGCGCGCGGGTCGGTGGCGAAGAAGGTTCCCAACTCGCTGTGCAGCACGTTGACGCCGGCGTCGAGGGTCAGCCCGCCGAAGCGGAACTCGACTTCGGCCTCGCCGCCGTAGATCCTGGTCTTGTCGGGCACGTTGAGCTCGATCCCGAAGGTCGGGAAGGTCGGGTAGCCGATGATCACCTGGAAGTTCTTATAGTCGTTGTAGAAGCCGGTGATCGTCGTGCGGACCTTGCCGCCGGCCCAATTGGCCTTCCAGCCGGCTTCGTAGGACGTGACTTCCTCGGGGCCGAACGGGTCGGGCAGGCCTAACCCCACGGGCACGTTGAGCCCGCCGGGGCGAAAGCCGGTCGCGACGAAAGCGTAGAGATAATGGTCGTCGCTGGCCTTCCAGCCGAGCGAGACCCTGTACGAGAAATTGTCCGACGTGGTGGTCTGATCGGTGCGGATATAGGTGCCGTACTGGAGCACGTCGACATGGTTGGTCGAGCGGCTGGCGGTGTAGCGCCCGCCCGCCTCGAGCTTGAGGTTGGGGGTGAGATTGAACCCGATCTGCCCGAACGCCGCGAGCGACCGCGTCGGGTTGGTGCCCTGCAGCTTGTACTGCGCGGATGGCAGGTTGAATGGATAAGCGAGGTCGATGATGAACTGGTACGGCTTGCGGAAATAATAGTCGTTCCACAGGCCGAACGCGCCGAGCAGCCAGGTGAAGCGCTGGTTGTCGGGCGAGATCAGGTTGATCTCCGAAGTGATCTGCTGCTCGTCGACGGTGTCGTAGAAGGTGCTGATCCCGGTCGCGGTGCCGTCGAGATCGGCGCGGTACATCGTATTGGCCCATTGATAGCTCGAGATCGCGCGAAGCTTCACTCCGCCCGCGAATTCATACTCCGCCTTCAGGATCGAGCGGACGAACTCGTCGCGCGCCGCCATCGGGGTGTTGGCAGTGATGTCGAACAGGTCGCGATGGTTTGGATTGGGGGTATTGGTGCCGGGCAGATTTTCGAAATGGGTGGCGAAAGGGGTTGCCGGATAGGCGCCCATGTCGAGATGGCCGAGATCGGTCTTCCACAGGATCGAGAGCTGATCGCTCGGCTTCCACAGGAAGCTGAGCCGCCCCGCCATGATCCCGACCTTGCCCTCCTCGAAGCGATAGGGCGCGCCGCCGGGACCGGTGATGTTGTAGAAGCTGTCGCGGCGTTGGCTGTAGAGCGCCACCCGCGCGGCGAGCGTGTCGCTCAGCGGAAGATTGACCGCGCCCTGCACGCCGGCGTCGTTGTAATTGCCGTAGCTGGCCTGGGCATAGCCGTGAAAGCCGCCGCCGATGATCGGATCGTTAGTGTTGACGAACACCGCGCCGCCGGTGGCGTTCTGCCCGACGATCGTCCCCTGCGGCCCACGCAGCACCTGGATGTTGGCGACGTCGTAATAAGGCTCGCCCTGCACATATCCCGGAAAGGTCGGGACGCCGTCGCGATAGGTGATCACGCCCGTGGTCGTCTGGGTATTATGCTCGGCCTTGCCGATGCCGCGGACGTTGAAGTCGTTACCCTGTCCGAAATTGTTCACCACGATGCTCGGCATCGCGAACTGCAGCGCGTCGACATTGGCGACGCCCTTGTTCTCGAGCTGGTTGCCCGAAAGTACCGATGCCGAGATCGCCGTGGTCATGAGATTCTCGGCGCGGCGCTGCGCCGTCACGACGATCTCGTCCTCGGTTCTCGTCTCGGCCGCGTCTTGCGACGCAGGCGCGGTCTGCGCCGCGGCCGGCCCGTACCACGCGAATGCCAGCGCCGAAGCGCCCAGCCACAACGCACGATTTGTCATGCAATGCCTCCCCAAGCTCGCTCTCCAGGACGCGCTCTCCGGCGCGATGGAGAAACGATGCCGCAAAGCGCGGAGGCTTTCAATACTAATTATCGTCTGAGTGAATGTTGTGCGGGGGCGACGAAGCGGGCGCCCTGGAGTGCAGCATATTGTCCGTTTGGAAAGCAGTTCCAGGCGCCGGCCATGGCCAACCCGGGGCACAGAGTAGATCAGAACGCTCGGCGAGGCCGGCAATCGAAAAGTCCAGCTTCGCCGGAGCGGCCTATTCCGCCGCCTGCACCTGCGGGCCGAAATCGAGTTCGGCCTGCGCCACGCGCCAGAAGCTGCGGCGATGGTGCGGGGTTGGGCCGAGCACGCGCAGCGCTTCCTGATGGGTCTTGGCAGAATAGCCCTTGTTCGACTTCCAGCCATAGCCGGGATGCGCCGCGTCGAGCGCTTCCATCATGCAGTCGCGCTTGTGCTTGGCGACGATCGAGGCGGCGGCGATCGACAAGCACAATGCGTCGCCACCCACCACGGCGTGGCTCTGATGGCTCCAGTCGGGGCAGCGATTGCCGTCGACCAGCACGAAGGCGGGGACGAAGCCGAGCGCATCGACCGCGCGGTGCATCGCCAGCATTGAGGCCCAGAAGATGTTGAGGGTATCGATCTCCTCGACGCTCGCGATCCCCACGCCGACCCGGGCGCAGGCGAGCAACTCGGCGCACAGCCGTTCGCGTTTCGCCGCAGTCAGCACCTTCGAATCGTCGATGCCTGCGGGGATGCATCTCGGATCGAGCACTACTGCGGCGGCGACCACCGGCCCGGCCAGCGGTCCGCGCCCCGCCTCGTCGACGCCTGCCACGGGGCCCTTGTGCAGCCGCGTGTAGCGGCGCTCGAACTTGAGGTCAGGGCCGGGATTTTTAGGCATCGTCGAGCCGCCATGGCGGAAAGCGCCGCATCTCGCCAGCCTGATAGAGGCGAATCGAATTGCCTGCCGGATCCCGCAGCCGCGCCTCGCGCCAGCCCCAGGGCTCGTCCTTGGGCTCGGCTTCGAATTTCACGCCCTGCTGCTGCAGATAGGCGACGGTGACGTCGAGATCGCCGCATTCGAAATAGACCACCGGCGCGGTGTACGCTTCATCTGTAGCGACCGAGAAGGTGGCGCCGCCCTCGGTCTCGAAGCGGGCGTAGCGCGGGCTGGCGCGGACGACTTGGCGCAGTCCGAGCAACCGGTAGAAGCGCTCGCTCGCGGCGAGGTCCTGCGCGGGCACGGTGACCTGATTCAGCATCGGCTCGAAGAAGCTCATGTTGATGTCGAGCCGCACCGCCTGCTGCCCCATTGGCCCGTGGCCGCGTCCCAGGCCAGGCGCTTCGCGCATGGCGATCCGCACGAACCGGCGGCCGCGCGCCACCGCCTCGGGCAGATCCCATTCCTGCGCCAGTCCGCAGGCGATCGCCGACGAGAGCGTACAGCCGGTGCCGTGGGTCGCCTCGGTCTCGATGCGCGGATCGCTCCACTCGATCTCGGGCGGATCCTCGGGACTGGACGAATAGAGCCGGTCGGTCACCTGCGCCCCGGATCCGTGCCCGCCCTTGACCAGCACCGCGCAGCCATAAGCCGCGACCAGAGCCGGCGGATCGCCGCCCAGCGCGTCGAGTTCGGGCAAATTGGGAGTCACCACCGTTGCGCGCGCCATCAGCCGCTCGAACGCGGCGATCGTCGCCTCGTCGGCGAGCGTCGCGCCGCTGGTGGCGACCATCACCGGATCGAACACCACCGGGACGCCGGGCAGCTCGCCGAGCTTTTCCGCCACCGCCAACGCAGTGCGCGCCGATCCGATCATGCCGATCTTGATCGCGTCGACGCCGATATCGCGCACCACCGCGTCGATCTGGGCGAGGACCATGTTGGTGGGGATCGGGTGGACGCCGCTCACCCCCAATGTGTTCTGCGCGGTGATCGCGGTGATCGCGGTCGTCGCATGGCCGCCGAGCATGGTGACGGTCTTGATGTCGGCCTGGATGCCGGCGCCGCCGCCCGAGTCAGAACCGGCGATGATCAGGATACGCGGGGTCACGAACCTATCCTTTGAACTTGCGCTCCGTCGAAGCCGGATGGCGTTCGAGTGCCTTACCAGTTCGCGTCGGCCGGTCCATCAGTTCGCCGCCGCAATTGGGGCAATGCTCGTCGAGCGCATCGGCGCAGGCGGCGCAGAAGGTGCATTCGAACGAGCAGATGAACCCGCCCGGATCGTCGGCGGGAAGATCGGCGCCGCAGCGTTCGCAATCGGGGCGCATTTCGAGCATCAGGCCGCTGCCTCGCGCACCGCATCGCACACCCGATCGACGACCGCCTCGACCTGCCCGCGATCGTCGCCTTCGGCCATCACGCGGATCACCGGCTCGGTGCCCGAGGCACGGATCACGAGGCGGCCATTGCCGTCGAGTTCGTCCTGGGCAGCGGCGATGGCGTGCTTGACCCGCGCGTCGTCGAGCGGCTTGCCACCCTTGAAGCGGACATTCTTGAGGATTTGCGGGAGCGGATCGAAGCGGTGGAGCACTTCG
>JASLBO010000083.1 GCA_030146605.1 Sphingomonas sp.
CTGCTCAAGCCGGCGCTCTCGGGCGGCACCATCCGCTGCATCGGCTCGACCACCTACAAGGAATTCCGCAATCATTTCGAGAAGGACCGGGCATTGCTCCGGCGCTTCCAGAAGATCGACGTCAACGAGCCCACGGTCGAGGACACGATCAAGATCATCACCGGGCTGCGCAGTGCCTTCGAGGGGCATCACCATGTGAAATACACGCCCGACGCGATCAAGTCGGCGGTGGAACTCAGCGCGCGCTACATCAACGACCGCAAGCTGCCCGACAAGGCGATCGACGTGATCGACGAAGTCGGCGCGATGCAGATGCTGGTGCCGCCCGCCAAGCGCAAGAAGACGATCACCGCCAAGGAGATCGAACAGGTCATCGCGACGATGGCGCGCATCCCGGCCAAGTCGGTGTCGTCCGACGACACCCGCGTGCTCGCCAATCTCGATCTCGACCTCAAGCGGGTGGTGTTCGGGCAGGACAAGGCGATCGAAGTGCTCAGCTCGGCGATCAAGCTCAGCCGTGCGGGCCTGCGCGATCCGGACAAGCCGATCGGCAATTATCTGTTCTCCGGCCCCACCGGGGTCGGCAAGACCGAGGTTGCGCGCCAGCTCGCCGAGATCCTCGGCATTCCGCTCCAGCGCTTCGACATGTCCGAATATATGGAGCGCCATTCGGTGAGCCGTCTGATCGGCGCCCCTCCGGGCTATGTCGGCTATGACCAGGGCGGTCTCCTGACCGACGCGGTCGATCAGCAGCCGCATTCGGTGCTGCTGCTCGACGAGATCGAGAAGGCGCATCCCGATCTGTTCAACATCCTGTTGCAGGTGATGGACAACGGCAAGCTCACCGATCACCACGGCAAGACGGTCGATTTCAGGAACACCATCCTGATCATGACCACCAATGCCGGCGCGTCGGACATGGCCAGGGAATCGATCGGCTTCGGCGAGAGCAGCCGCGAGGATGTTCAGGAAGAGGCCGTGAAGAAGCTCTTCACCCCCGAATTCCGCAACCGCCTCGATGCGATCGTGCCGTTCGATTACCTGCCGACCGAGGTCGTCGCGCGGGTGGTGGACAAGTTCATCCTCCAGCTCGAGCTCCAGCTGGCGGATCGCGGCGTCCACATCCAGCTCGACGACGAAGCCAAGACCTGGCTCACGTCGCGTGGCTATGACAAGCTATATGGCGCGCGTCCGATGGGGCGCCTGATCCAGGAGAAGATCAAGCAGCCGCTCGCCGAGGAGCTGCTGTTCGGCAAGCTCGTCCATGGCGGCGAAGTGTCGGTCAAGCTCAAGGACAATGCGCTGGCGTTCGAAGTCACCCCGGCCGCGCCCAAGCCCAAAAAGGGCGGCGGCAAGAAGGCCGAGAAGATCGAAGCGAAGTAACGAACGGCTTTGGAAATGCGAACGGGCCGGGAGGCGACTCCCGGCCCGTTTCAGCGTCCGTATTTGGCTTGATCCCCGCGCCGGCCTGAATCATAACGGAGCCGCAACGCTCCAAAAGCCCCCGGGTCGCACCGGAGGATTTCGCGATGATCAGGGTGAATGCGCGGCTGCTTGTCGCGGGAACGATGTTGGCCTCGCTCGGTGGGGGCAGCGTAGTGGTTGCGCAAAGCGGAGACGCCGCGCCCGAGGCGCGCTACGTCATGGACGCCGGCACGATCGCCGGGATGATGGGCCAGGGCGACAATCACGAACTGACGCTGCGGCTCGGCTCGCGGCTGGCGCCGAGCGGAGCGCCCAGGGCCGATCATTTCATGCCCGCCGGGGCGAGGCTCGGCGCATCGGTGCCACTCGACACGCCGGTGCGCAGCGACGAGACGCTTCCCGCCAATTTCCAGCGCCCCAGGGGCCGGCTTCTGCTCTATTGGGGTTGCGGCGCCAAAGCGGGCCCGGGCCAGCCGGTGGTGATCGACTTCGCGAGGGTGGCCAAGGGCCAGATGCCCCCGGGATTGTTCTCGGCCAAGGTGCCCGCCGATCCCGGCCCGACGCTCGCCAACAGCCGCAGCTTCGGCCAATGGCCCAACGCGCTGAAGAGCAGGAGCATCAGCGGGCAATCCTCGCTGCTCGGCCAGCACCGCATCGCCGGCACCTACAGCCCCGAAATCGCCTTCGGGCTCGATCAGGATTTCATGGCAGGGCTGCGCGTCCGCTCGAGCGCCAACCCGGACGGCTCGACCGGGATAAGCTGGCAGGGCCTGGGCAACGCCACCGGCTATCACGCATGGGTGATGGGCGGGAAGGACATGGGTCAGGGCGGCGGCGACATGGTGTGGTGGAGCTCGTCGGCCAGCCAGGAATTCGGCGGCGGGCTGTGGAGCTGGCTCGCCCCGCCAACGGTCGCCCGATTGATCGGCCTCAAGATCGTGATGCCGCCCGCGCAGACCAGTTGCACCGTCCCGGCCGAGGTGAAGCGCGCCGCCGGCGAGACGATGATGGGCTTCGTCTATGCCTATGGACCCGAGGCGAATTTCGCCTTCCCCGAGCGGCCGCGGGATCCGAAGGTGGCGTGGAAGCCCAAATGGACCGCCCAGGTGCGCTATCGCTCGATGGCGATGTTCATGCCGGGCATGCCCAGCATGTCGGACATGCTGAACGGCCGCGGCGGCGAGGAAGAAGCAGGCGAGACGCCCGCGGCAAAGAAGAAGTGCAAGCCCAAGGGGCTCGGCGGCATGCTCAAGAAAGCCGCCGGCGTCGGCTGCTGAGCGCGCTCCAGATCCTCCCTCGCGCAGCGGGGGAGGTGGCAGGCGCAGCCTGACGGAGGGGGCGCTTCGGCGGGCGACACGCGCGTGGAGAGACCCCCTCCGTCGCCTTCGGCGCCACCTCCCCCGCTGAAGCGAGGGAGAATTCGGGAGCTCCGCCTCCCAACCCCCTCTTTGCCGCAGCCGAGGCTGAGTGTTAGAGGGGCGGCGTGGCCAGGACAGAGCAAACCGCACGACGGCTGATGCCGGGGCAGGCGAGTACGCCCGGCCCGCTTTCACGCCCGTTCTTCGAAGACAAGGCGCGCGCCTTCTGGATGCTCCAGGCGGCCGGGTGGAGCGGCTATCTGCTGCTTCGCTTCGTCGTCTCGATCTCCAATACCGGCTTCGCGGTCGAGCGGATCATCGCCGCGATCATCGAGGCGATCGTCGGCTATTGCCTGACCCTGCTGCTCTCGACGCTGTACGGCTATTACCGTCGGCTGCCGCGGATCACCGGCATCCTGCTGACGCTGGCGACGCTGGCGCTGGCGACGGTGATCTATGCGGTGATCGATGCCTTCACCTTCTCGTTCATCCGCGAGGACGATTCGGGCATCACCTTCGCGCTGGTGGTCGGCACGGTATTCATCAACTTCACCGTGCTAGCGGGCTGGTCGGCGCTCTATTTCGGGATCAATTTCTATCTGATCGTCGAGGAGCAGATCGATCAGATGCAGCTGCTCGAGAACCAGGCCTCGTCGGCGCAGCTGGCGATGCTGCGCTATCAGCTCAACCCGCATTTCCTGTTCAACACGCTCAATTCGATCTCCACCCTCGTTCTACTAAAACAGACCGAGCGGGCGAACGTGATGCTCAGCCGGCTGTCGTCGTTCCTGCGCTATACCCTGGCCAACGAACCCACCGCGCACGTCACGCTCAGCCAGGAAGTCGAGACGCTGAAGCTTTATCTCGAGATCGAGAAGATGCGCTTCGACGAGCGGATGCGGCCGCATTTCGACATCGATCCGCGCGTCGCCAATGCCCGGCTGCCGTCGCTATTGCTCCAGCCGCTGGTCGAGAATGCGATCAAATATGCGGTCACGCCGCAGGAGGAGGGCGCCGATATCACCGTCACGGCTCGGCTCACCGGAGAACGAGTGCAGATCGCCGTATCCGACACCGGGCCAGGATTGATCGAAAGCAAACCGAGGCCGACTCTCTCAACCGGCGTGGGGCTCGCCAACATCAAGGAGCGGCTGGCACAGGCCTTCGGGCCTGACCATCGTTTCGAAACGCGAACGAAACCGGGGCAAGGTTTCAGCGTTGAAATCGAGATACCGTTCCAGCTTGAGGAACCGAACCGAGAGGCCGCATGACCATCCGTACCATCCTCGTCGACGACGAACCCCTGGCGATCCAGGGGCTCGAGCTCCGGTTGCAGGAGCATGAGGATGTCGAAATCATCGACAAATGCTCCAACGGCCGCGAAGCGATCCGCGCAATCAAGACCCACAAACCCGACCTCGTCTTTCTAGACATCCAGATGCCCGGCTTCGACGGCTTCTCGGTCGTCCAGGGGCTGATGGAAGTCGAACCGCCGCTCTTCGTGTTCGTGACTGCCTATTCGGACCACGCCATCCGCGCCTTCGAGGCGCAGGCGATGGATTATCTGATGAAGCCGGTGGAGCCCTCGCGTCTCGCCGACACGCTCGACCGCGTTCGCCAGCGGCTGGCGGAGAAGCGCGGCGTCGAGGAAGTCGACCGGCTCAAGGAAGTGCTCGCCGAAGTCGCCCCCGACGCCGTCGACGACATGGCGTCGTCGGACAGCGGCGAGATGGCGTCGAACCGCTTCGAGAAGCTCATCAACATCAAGGATCGCGGCCAGATCTTCCGCGTCGACGTCGACACGATCGAGCGGATCGACGCGGCCGGCGACTACATGTGCATCTACACCGGCGACAACACCCTGATCCTGCGCGAGACGATGAAGGATCTCGAAAAGCGCCTCGATCCGCGCCGCTTCCAGCGGGTCCATCGCTCGACGATCGTCAATCTCGATCTCGTCCGCCAGGTCAAGCCGCACACCAATGGCGAATGCTTCCTCGTGCTCGATTCGGGCGCATCGGTGAAGGTCAGCCGCTCGTATCGCGACGTGGTGGCGCGCTTCGTCCACTAAAGGCGCCAATCCTCCCCCGCCAGGGGGAGGTGTCGCCGCAGGCGACGGAGGGGGAGGTAAGCGACCAACCCGCCGTCGTGCTTCCTCCCCCTCCGTCAGGCTGCGCCTGCCACCTCCCCCTGGCGGGGGAGGATGATATTGCTTCCCGTTACCGTCGCGGCGGCGGCAGCGCATCGGGGTTGACCGCAAGGAACGGATTGCGCGGTGCGACCGGGCGAACTAGAACATTACGTGAACGAAATGGAGAGCGTAATGGCAAAGTTCGAAACCTTCGCGGCGCTGCACGTCCCCGGCAACCCGCTCATCCTGTTCAACGTCTGGGATGCCGGCTCGGCCAAGGCCGCCGAACGCGCCGGAGCGAAGGCGATCGCCACCGGCAGCGCCTCGGTTGCCACCGCGCACGGGATCAGCGACGCCGAAGCCCTGCCGCTCGCACTGGCGCTGGCCAATGCCGAACGGACCGTCGCCGCGGTTGATCTGCCGGTGAGCATCGATTTCGAGGGCGGCTATGCCGTCGACGAAGAGCCGCTTGCGCAGAACATGGCAGCGCTCGCCGCCACCGGCGCGATCGGCTGCAATTTCGAGGATCAGGTGATCGGCGGCGAGGGCATGCATCCCATCCACGTGCAGGCAAACCGCCTCGCCGCTGCCCGCCGCGGCACCGGTCCGGCCTTCTTCCTCAACGCGCGAACCGACATCTTCCTGCAAGCCAGGCCCGACACGCATGATCGCGCCAAGGCCGATGCCGCGATCGAACGCGCGCATGCGTATGCCGAGGCCGGTGCCAGCGGGTTCTTCGTTCCCGGTCTCGCCGATCTGAAGCTGCTCGAGCACGTCTGCGCCGCCTCGCCGCTGCCGGTGAACTTCATGGCCTTTCCCGGCGCACCCTCGGCCAAAGCCGTGGCCGAGGCCGGAATCGCCCGGATCAGCCACGGCCCCTTCCCGCATTTGCTGGCGCTCAAGGCGTTCGAAGACGCGGCGCGCCAGGCCTTCGCGGACTGACAAAAATCCTCCCCCGCGCAGCGGGGGAGGTGGCAGCGCAGCTGACGGAGGGGGCCTCTCCACAAGCGATGCGCCAGCGGCCAAGCCCCCTCCGTCGCCTTCGGCGCCACCTCCCCCGCTGCGCGAGGGAGGATCCACGTCCCACGCCATGAATCCAGTTAATGGCTCCGCCGAGATTTGATCCTTTGCGCGTCCCCACCCTGCCGCCGCATCAAGCCGCCGAAGGAGACGCTCGATGGACAGACGTACATTTCTTTGGGCCAGCGGCTGCGCCGTCGCGGCGACATCGGTAGCCGCGAGCCCCGGTAAAATTGCCCCCCGGCGCTTCGGCCCCGAATTCCGCAAGGCGGCCCGCGCGGTCGAGCAGGCAAGCGGCGGCCGCCTCGGCCTCGCGGTGATCGACACCGGCTCGGGGGAGCGCTTCGGCTGGCGCGCCGGCGAACGCTTCCCGATGTGCAGCACGTTCAAGTTCGCGCTCGCGGCGACGGTGCTCAAACAGGTCGAGGCGAAGCGCGAGACGCTCGATCGCCGCATACAGGTGGCGGCAGGCGACATCGTCAGCAATTCGCCCTTTTGCGAGAAGCGCGTCGGCGGCACCGCCAGCGTCGGCGAACTCTGCCACGCCACGATCACGGTAAGTGACAATGCCGCCGCGAACCTGCTGCTCCGCACGATCGGCGGCCCCGCCGGGTTCACGCGCCGGTTGCGCGCGTTCGGCGATCCGGTGACGCGGCTCGATCGCTGGGAAACCGAGATGAGCGAGGCCAGGCCCGGCGACGTGCGCGACACCACCTCGCCGCAGGCGATCGCCGATCTCACCCGCCAGCTGGTGCTCGGTCGCGCGCTGGCGCCGGCGGGTCGCGTTCAGCTTGCCGCGTGGATGAAGGACACCCGTACCAGCGCCACCAGTCTGCGCGCCGGGCTACCCAAAGACTGGGCGGTCGCCGACAAGACCGGATCGGGCGGCTTCGGCACAGACAATCTGGTGGGGGTGGTCTGGCCCACCGGCCGCGCGCCGCTGATCGTGGCGAGCTACCTCACCGGCAGCACATTGCCCTTCGAGGAGCGCCGCCCGCTGCACGCGCGCATCGGACGGGCGATCGTGGCGGCGATGGGCTGACCGAAACACCCCTCCCTGCGTGCAGGGAGGGGCTGGGGGTGGGTGCGCGCGTCTGCGCGCTCATAAAGAATCATCGGCCGTTGGCTCGAAGCGCCGGACGAGGCATCGAGCCTCGCCCAACGCTAGACCCACCCCTTGATCCCCTCCCTTTCAGGGAGGGGAGTATTACGGAATCAGCCCTCGGCGTCTTCCGCCGGAGCTTCGCCCTCGCCCTCCGCGGGCCGCTCGAACCACGCCTCGACTTCGCCGGTCAGCTTGATCGTCAGCGGCTGGCCCTTGCGGTCCATTTTCTTGCCGAGCGCGACACGGATCCAGCCTTCGGAGATGCTATACTCCTCGACGTCGCGGCGCTCGACGCCCTTGAAACGGATGCCGATACCGCGCTCCAGCAGCTCGCGCTGGAAATGGGGACTGTTCGGATTGACCGAAAGGCGGTCGGGAGGCGTGTCACTCATGCCCGCCCTTTGCCGCTATTGCGCGACGCTTTCAAGATAACGGTGGATCGCCGAGACCACGACCGATCCCTCGCCCACGCCGGATGCGACGCGCTTGACCGATCCCGAGCGCACATCGCCGACCGCGAATATCCCCGGCGTCGACGAGCAGAAGAAGGTCTCGCCCGAGCCGGTGGTCACGAAGCCGGCCTTGTCGAGATCGATGCAGCCGTCGAGCCAGTCGGTGTTCGGCTGCGCCCCGATCATCACGAACAGCGCCCCCACTTCGTGTCGCTCGACTGCATTGCTCTGCCGGTTGGTCCAGCTGAGCGCCTTCAGAT
>JASLBO010000099.1 GCA_030146605.1 Sphingomonas sp.
TCCCGGGTGTGGTGACCCCCACTGAAGCCTTTGCCGCCATCGAGGCCGGAGCGACGGCGCTCAAGCTGTTCCCCGCTGAGGGATCGAGCCCCCAGATCCTCAAGGCGATGCGCGCGGTGCTGCCGAAGGACCTGCGTCTGCTCCCGGTCGGCGGGGTGGCGCCCGACACGATGGCGCCGTGGCGGGAGGCCGGCGCTGCCGGCTTCGGTCTGGGTTCCGCGCTCTACAAGCCCGGCCTCACCGCCGCCGAAGTCGGTGAGCGGGCGCGGGCGTTCGTGTCGGCTCTGCAGGGAGAATGATCATGGCGAAGACGGGCATCGTGCTGGGCGCCGCGCTGGCGCTGGCAGCATGCGGCGAAACCAGCGCGCCGGTGGCCAATGTCGCGAATGACAGCTCGGCCGAGCAGGCGAACGCCATCTCCTCCGACCCGTTCGGGGCGACCGGCGCCCCGGGCGCCGACCTGACCGACAACGGCGCGACCGATGGTTCGAGCGGTTTCGCTGCCAACGAGACTGGCAACCTGACCGAATAATCGCCTACACCCGCTCCCGGAGAGGGGGCGAGGTGAACCAGCCACGCAAGAAAGTGATCGTCGTCGGCGGCGGCACCGCCGGCTGGATGGCCGCATCGGCGATCGCTAGGCTGCTGCCGCATGCGGCCAGCGTCGAACTGATCGAATCCGCCGAGATCGGCATCGTCGGGGTCGGCGAGGCGACGCTTCCGCACCTGCGCGCCTTCATCCAGACGCTCGGGCTCGACGAGGCCGAATTCATGGCGGCCACCCACGCCACCTACAAGCTCGGCATCGAGTTTCGCGATTTCGGCAAGTCCGGCGATTCCTATCTCCACCCGTTCGGGGATTTCGGCCGCCCCCTCAACGACGTGCCGTTTCTCCATTGGTGGCTGCGGATGCACGCGCTGGGGCAGGGCGGCGAGATCGCCGATTATTGCGTCGCCAACGTCATGGCAGCGCAGAAGCGCTTCGCTTCGCCGGCTGCCGATCCGGACGCTCTGCTCTCGACCTACAGCTACGCCTATCAGTTCGACGCCACTCGCTTCGGCCCCTTCCTCCGCGGCTTCGCCGAGAAGCACGGCGTCAAGCGCACCGAGGGCAGGATCGTTTCGGTCGAACGCGACGGCGGCACCGGCGACGTGGCAGCTTTGCTGCTCGAGAGCGGCGCGCGGATCGAAGGCGATCTGTTCGTCGATTGCTCAGGCTTCCGCAGCCTGCTTCTCGGCGGCGCGCTGGGCGAGGCATGGGAGGATTGGTCGCACTGGCTCCCCTGCGACCGCGCGATGGCATTGCCCTGCGACTCGCCGCCGGGGGAGATCGAGCCCGTGACCCGCGCCACTGCGATGCCGGCCGGATGGCGCTGGCGCATCCCGCTCCGCCACCGCGTCGGCAACGGCTATGTCTATTCGAGCGCGCACCTCTCCGACGACGAAGCTTCGGCCGCGATCCTCGCCGCGGTCGAGGGAGAGCCGCTCGCCGACCCGCGCGTGCTCCGCTTCCGCGCCGGGCGCCGCAAGCATAGCTGGTCGCACAATGTCGTCGCGGTCGGCCTCGCCTCGGGCTTTCTCGAGCCGCTCGAATCGACCAGCATCTATCTGGTGCAGATCGCGATCCAGCAGCTGATCGATCTCTTCCCGATCGGCGGGATCGAAGCGGCGGACCGGGACGAATTCAATGTGCAGGTCGACTATGAATATGATCGGATCCGCGACTTCCTGATCCTCCATTATCATGCCAGCACCCGTGACGATTCGGCGTTCTGGCGCGACGTGCGCCACAATCCGATCCCCGACAGCCTCGCGGAGAAGATCGAACTCTTCCGCCGCGCCGGTCGCATCCAGCGCTACAGCCGCGGCTTGTTCTTCGCGCCGAGCTGGATCTCGGTGCTGATCGGCCAGGGCGTGATGCCCGAAGGCTGGGACCAGCGCGCCGACGCCGCCGATCCGCGCGAGCTCGGCCAGGCGCTCGATCGGCTACGCGCGCAGATCGCGCGCGACGTGGCAACGCTCCCCGGCCACCGCGCCGCGCTCGGCCTGCAGGCATGAGCGGTCGGGCGATCCGCAGCGTCGCCATTCTCGGCGGCGGCATCACCGGCCTGTCCGCCGCCGCCGCCTTCGCCCGCGCGCTGCCGCAGCTCGCGGTCTCCGTGATCGAGACGCCACCCGATCCTGCCGCGCTCGCCGATCGGCTGCCTGGCAGCACGAGCGCGATCCACCGCTTCCACGCCAGTATCGGCCTGGATGAGCGGGCGTTGCTCCGCGCCGGCGCCGCAGTGCCGCGGCTGGGACTGCGTTTCGAGAACTGGCCCGCAGGCGCCGCGCGCTGGTACCATGTCCACGGCGAGCATGGCGCGGCCGCCGGGGCGGTCGCCTTCCACCAGCTCTGGGCGCGGGCACGGCGCGAAGGCGGCGCCCATGCCTGGCATCGCTACGCCGCCGCAGGGGTGCTCGCCGAGGCGGGCAAGTTCGTCCACCCGCAGCCCGGCACGCCGCTCGCCGCGTTCGACTATGCGCTCCGGCTGGACCCGGAACGCTATCACGCAATCCTCGCCGCCCTCGCCGATCAGCTGCGCGTGACGCGGCTTGCCGGCGCGTTCGGCAGCGTCGAGCGCCGCCCCGATGGCGGCGTCGCGGCGCTGCTGCTGGCGGACGGACGGCGCATCGAGGCCGATCTGTACGTGGATGCCTCGGGCCCCGCCGCACCTTTGGCCGACGCGGTCGCACAGGGCTTCGAGGATTGGGCAGGCGTCCTGCCGTACGATCGTGTCGAGTTCGGCGCGGCGCCGGCGAGTGCCGCCGATCCCAACGACTCTCTCATCGGCGGCGTTGGCGGCTGGCAATTCGTCGCGCCATTGCCCGGCAAGACCTTGCTCGGCCGCGTCCATGCGGATCGCGAAGGAGTCGCGACCGCGATCCGCCCCGGCCGTCGCAGCGCCCCGTGGGTCCACAATGTCCTCGCGCTTGGCGACGCCGCGGTCGCGCTCGATCCGCTGCATTGGCCGAACCTCCAGCTCGCGCAGAGCGGCATCGCCCGCGCGATCGAGCTGCTGCCGGGCCGCGATTGCCACCCGGTCGAAACCGCCGAATATAACCGCCGGTCGCGCGCCGAGGCCGAGCGGATGCGCGATTTCCAGGCGCTGCATTATCTTCGCGGCGGCGTGAAGATCCAAGTGCCGGACAGCCTCGCCCGGGTCCTCCAGCAGTTCGAGCGGCGCGGGCGGTTCGTCCATCAGGACGAGGACAGCCTGCTCGAGGAGATCTGGATTTCGGCGCTGCTCGGGCTGGGGGTGGTGGCGACCTCGATCGACCCGCTGGCTTCCGCCGTGGCTGCGGACGCCGCCGCATCTCGAATGGAGGAGATACGCACCGGTCTCGCGCAGCTACCCGCCCAATTGCCTTCTTTCGCTGACTATCTCGCGCGATCCGGGATGCCGGGGCGCTAGGTCGCTACAGACTAGGGTTGCGTCCCCGCTGCCTGCGGCCCCTGCGGCGTCGCCCGCAGCAGCGAATCGCCACCCAGCGTCCGGTACAAAGTCACCAGGTTGCTCGCCTGCACCAGCCGCGTGTTCACCAGCGTCCGCCGCGCCGAATAAAGCGAGCGCTGCGCGTCGAGGCTCGACAGGAACGTATCGATCCCGCCGCGATAGCGCGCCTCGGCGAGGCGGAAGGTATCCGCCGCCGCTTCGGTCTGCGCCCGCGTCGCGCGGAGCTGCTCCGTGATCGTGCCCCGCCGCGCCAGCGCATCGGCCACCTCGCGGAAGGCCGACTGGATCGCGCGCTCATAGCTGGCGATCGCTGCCTCGCGCTGCGCCTCGGTCAGCCGGACATTGGCGCGGCCGGCCCCCGCGTTGAAGATCGAATAGCTGGCGTCGGCACCGCCCGACCAGTTGAACCCGCCGCCGCTGAACAGTCCGGTCAGGGCATTGCTCGCCACCCCGAGCAGCCCGGTGAGCGAGATGCGCGGGAACAATGCCGCCCGCGCCGCGCCGATCTCGGCATTGGCCGCGCGCAGCGAATATTCGGCCTGCACCACATCCGGGCGGCGGAGCAGCACGCTCGAATCGATCCCGGCGGGCAATTCGGCGATCGCCGGCGCCGCTTCGTCGAGCGACCCGGGCAGCAAAGCCGGATCGACGGGAGCGCCGATCAGCAGCTGGAGCGCATTGACGTCCTGCGCCAGCGCGGTGCGCTGCTCGGCAAGGTCGGCGCGTGCGCCTTCGAGCACCTGTTCGGCCTGGCGCAGATCGGTGCGCGGCGCGATTCCACCCTCGAGCCGGGCGCGGGTCAGCCGCACGCTGTTCTCGGCGCTGGCGGCGGTATCCTGCGCGATCTTGAGCAGGCTCGCATCGGCCGCATAACGCAGCCACGCATCGGCGATGTCGCCGACCAGCGTCAGCCATGTCGCGCGCGCACCCGCCTCGGTGGCGAAATAGCGGTTCTGCTCGGCACGGGTGAGTGAAGC
>JASLBO010000100.1 GCA_030146605.1 Sphingomonas sp.
GCGGGCTGGTCGGGGCCAAGAAGTTCCTCGATCCCATTCGCATGATGCGCAACACCATCGGCACCATCCTCGACCCCAACACCGCGTGGATGCTGCTGCGCAGCCTCGAGACGCTTGAGCTCCGGATGAGCCGGGCGGGCGAGAATGCCGTCAAGGTTTGCGAGTATCTGCGCACGCACGACAAGGTTGAAAGCGTCGGCTACCTCGGCTTCCTAGAGGAAGGCAGCCGCCAGTCCGACATCTACAAGCGCCACTGCACCGGCGCCGGCTCGACCTTCTCGCTCTATCTCAAGGGCGGCGAGAAAGAGGCATTCGCCTTCCTCGACAGCCTCAAGATCGCCAAGCTCGCGGTCAGTCTCGGCGGCACCGAGACGCTCGCCAGCCACCCCGCCGGGATGACGCATCTGTCGGTCCCCGAGGCGCGCAAGCAGGCGCTGGGGATCACCGACAACCTCGTTCGCATCTCGATCGGGGTCGAGGATGCCGACGATCTGATCGCCGACTTCGAAGAGGCGCTGCACGCGGTATAGCTCGATCCTCCCCCGCCAGGGGGAGGTGGCGCCGAAGGCGACGGAGGGGGAGGTCAGCGACCCATTTGCCGTCGTGCTTCCTCCCCCTCCGTCAGGCGGCGCCTGACACCTCCCCCTGGCGGGGGAGGATTGGAAACAGTCTCTCAGCGCAGCGTCACATCCTTGGTGCGGTCGGTAGCCGGAGGCGTTACTGGCCCACGCGCGAAATATGCCTCCAACGCATCGAGATCGGCGATCCCCGTCAGCACCTCCTCGCCCCCGGCCAGCGTGGTGAACCCGTCGCCGCCATTCGCCAGAAAGTTGCTCACCACCACGCGATAGACCCGATCATCGGCGATAGGCGCGCCGTTCAGCCGCGGATCCACCACGCGCTGCCCCACCGGCTTGCCAAGATCATAGCCGAACCCGAACCCGCGCGAGACCAGCAGCAGATTGCGCCCGCCCGCCTTGTTCTCGTCGAATTGCTGCTCGAGCACGGCGCGCAGTTGCTTGCCGGTCAGGCGCTTCACCACGAGCGTGTTGCCGAAGGGTTGCGCCGCATAGATGTCGCCGAAAGTGATCGTCCCATCGGCGCGCGGGACCAGCGATGCCCGAACGCTGCCGGCGTTCATCAATGCGATCTCTGCGCCGCCATTCGCGGGCGCCGCCGTCGCCGCGAGTTGCGCGTCGGCAACCAGATTGCCGAGCACCTGCTCGCGCATGTCTTCGTCGCTGCGGGGCGCCGGGGCGGTCAGCTTGCCGATCGGCCGCTCGGCAGCGCTCTTCGCCGCCGCCGCATAGCGCGCGACCAAAGCCGCCACCCGCGGCTCGGGGGCGAACTGCGGATAGAGTCCGCTGATCGGCACCGGCCCTTTGGCGCTGGTGAACGCCTCGCTCTGGATCAACACATTGTTCGCGCGCTTTGCCACGACGCGGCCCGCCACGGGGTCCACATCGAGTCTGATGTCGGTCAGCAGCGTGCCGCCATAGCCCGCACTGGTCAGCAGCAACGGCCGCTTCGCATCCACGCTGCCATAATCGCAGACATAGGCATGATGCGTGTGCCCCGAGACAACGAGATCGACGCGCGGATCGAGCCGCTGAAGGATCGGAAAGACGTCGCCGGTCATGCCCTCGCAGCTGTTCGCATCGAAGGCGCGCTTGCTGTAGCCGCCCTGATGGATCAGCACGACGATCGCGTCCGCACCCTCGGCCTTTAGCTTCGGCACCACCGCGTTGACCGTGTCTGCCTCATCCTCGAACTTGAGCCCGGCGATGCCGCTGGCCATGACCAGAGTAGACGTGCCCTTGAGGGTCATGCCGATGAACGCGACGCGAACCTGCCGTGCGCCTTTGCCGAAGCTGCGGATGCCGTAGCTGGGGAACAGCGTTCCCCCGCCCTCCCGGACGACATTGGCGGCAAGATAGCCGAAGCGCGCGCCCCCGAACGGCTCGATCGCGCAGGGCGCCCGCCTGGTGTTCTTCTCGCATCCGCCGTTCTGGAGCCGCAGCAGCTCCTTCTGCCCGCGATCGAATTCGTGGTTGCCGACGGCGTTGAAATCGACTCCGACGAGGTTCATCGCGTGGATCGTCGGCTCGTCGAGGAACATCGACGAGACCAGCGGGCTGGCGCTGATCATGTCCCCGGCCGAGACGGTGACGCTGTTGGGATGGCCCTCGCGCAATCTCGCTACGGCAGAGGCGAAATAAGCCGCGCCGCCCGCGGGCACGCGGGTGACACCGCCCTCCCCCGGTATATCCACCGCGAGCTTGCCGGCTTCGAGATTGCCGTGGAAATCGTTGAACGCGATGATCTGGACCGACACCGGCGCGGTCGCGGGCCCGGCGTCCGGCTCGACGACACGCCCCGCACACCCGGCGAGCATAGTCCCCGCCAGCAACCCGACCAAAATACGCATCAACCACCTCCGTCCGCCACGCCGTGGCGGGGAGATGTTACCGCGTGATTTCGCCCGGCGTCAGCCCCACAATCGCGCGCGATAGGCCTCGAAGCAGCGCGCGCCGCACCGGAGCCGGATCAGCGCGCCCTCCGCCATCGCCGTCGCGCGCCGCGGATCCTCCTCGACCGCGGGACGGATCGCCTCGCGGTTCCAGTCCTCGCTATGCTTGACGTCGAGCACGGCATGGAGCGTGAAGTAGCGCGCTTCCTTAGGCGTCAGGCCGACGCGCTTGAGCCCTTCGGCAACCAGGGCCGAGCGGCCCGGCGCCGTCAGCTCAACCACGCCGAGCGCGCCGACCGAATGCCATGCGTAGCGCCGATTGGTCGCCATCGCCGTCATTGCATTGGCAAGGCTCAGGCTCTCCCACACGGTCTTCTCGATCACCGGATCGACTTCGAGCGTCTCGACCAGCGCGTCGAGCATCGGGCCGTGCATGCCCTTGGCAGTGCCGTGACCCATCTCGTCCCAATAATTGCGCGCGAGCTCGAGCTTGGGGCGGACCGGCAGCTTGACCTGCGTCATCGCCACCAGATCGTCGAACCCCGCTTCGCCTGCTGCTTCCTGTTCGAAGAACCATCGAAGTTCATCTCGGTTCGCCGCCTCGGCAAGCCACGGAAACAGCGGATCGCCCTGACCGGGTCCGCGCTCCTTCAGCGCTTCGAACCAGGCGATGAAGCCCTCGACATCGGTCGGCGCCGCCGCGGCCTCGTCCATCACCTCGGCGCGAAGCTCTTCGAGGAACCCGCCCTCGAGGCGCTGCATCTTGATGTCGCGCTCGAAGGTCCGGCTCCAGTCCGCGCTAGGAAAGCCGGGCTCGAGCCGCTCGCGATTCCAGTGCGCGAGGCCGCGCTGGAAGCTGTCGGTGAGAAATTGCGAACCCGCATCATTTGCGAAGTCGCTCGGACGTGTAGCCATGTTGCTGTGATCTCCTGCGGATGTACAAACCGGCAGGTGCCTTCGATTGTTCCCCCTGACGACCCATCAGGGTCGCCAACAGGCTGAGACTTAACCCAAATCAATCAGGCTGGAGCTCGCCCCCTGCCCCGTCCAGCTGCCGCAGGTCGGCGCCGCGCGTCTCGCGTCCGAACCACGCCACCAGAGCGAGCGCCACGAGGGTCGGCAGGAGGATCGCCGCCGCGGCCCAGCCCATCGCCGGCACCAATGCCGTGATCGACAACAATTGCGCGAGCACGCCCCCGGCCTTGGTGCACGCCGCCACCCAGCCGGTCGCCCGTCCGCGCACGCGCATCGGAAAGCTCTCGGCCGTATAGGGCAGCACGATCGCGATGATCCCGTTCGATCCGACGATCAGCAACGCCACCGGCAATACCGGGCTCATGCCCCCGACCAGTTCGAGCCACATCACCCCGATCAGCCCGAGAAAGGTGATGCCGATCACCGAGACGAGCGACCATTTGGTGCTCCACCGGCTGTAGATGAACGCGCACAGGAACACGGTCGGGAAGGCGATCAGCGCCGAGGCCGCGAGCAGCTTGCTCGATACCGCGACCGAATAGCCTTTGCTCACCAGATCGGCGGGCAGCCACAGCAGCAGTCCGAAATTGATCAGCCCCCAGGCGATCGCCGCCGTCGACAGCGCGACCAGCTTGGCGATCAGCCTGGCGCCGGTGAGCGGGACATGCGCTGGCGCGGCGCGCATCTCGGGCCTTTGCGCCGCCACTTTGCGAACCGTGGACCCGAACCGCGCCATCACCGCCGCCGCCTCGGCGCGCCGACCGCGGGCGAGCAGGAACTTGGCCGATTCGGGAATGAACAGCCCGAGCACCACCAGCAACAGCCCCGTGGGCAGATTGAGCAGCCACAGGATCCGCCAGCCAAAAATGGGCTGGAGCAGCGCCGAAGCGCCGCTCGCCGCGAAATAGCCGCCGGCCGCGCCGAGCCCGCCGACCAGCACGAGACTCCAGCCGCGATGCTGGCTGGGCATCAT
>JASLBO010000142.1 GCA_030146605.1 Sphingomonas sp.
AACGGCACCGCGGGTGAGGACCGGCTATGGGGCGGCGGGCTCGGCAACGACACGCTCAACGGGCTTGGCGGCCATGACTGGCTCTCGGGCGGACTCGGCAACGACACGATCGATGGCGGCGACGGCAACGACGTGCTGTTCGGCAGCCTGGGTGACGACACTTTGCGTGGCGGCAACGGCAAGGACGTGCTGTTCGGCAGCTACGGCTATGACAAATTGTGGGGCGGTGCCGGGGCCGACAGCTTCCACTTCGGGGCGACCTTCGGCGACGACACGGTCTACGACTTCAACACCGCCGAAGATCAGATCATCCTCGACAACGGCATCCGCGTCACGCGCACCAAGGTGCAGGACGTCAATGGCGACGGCGCGAAGGATCTGGTCCTCACGCTGAGCGTCGGCAGCGTCACCCTGCTCGGCGTCAGCAATGCCGCCCAGGTGAAATACGGCGCACCCGATTACTATTCGGACCACCAGCCAGGCCTCGACGGGGCGCTCAGCACCCTTGCCGACACCGTGGGCCGGTTGATCCACGAAGTGACGCTGGGCCACGGGTTTTGATATTTGCCTAAGCTGACGATCGGCGCCAAAGTCGTGCCTCGCGGCCCTATCGGCCGCGGGGCACTGCTTGTCATGGACCATCTCGATGCGCGTTGAACGCCCCCTGAGTACGTTGCGCGCCGCGCTGGCCTTGTGTCGGCGGCATTTCGTGTCGGCCGCCGCCTTCAGCGCGCTGATCAACCTGCTCTACATCGTGCCGACCTTGTACATGCTGCAGGTCTACGATCGCGTCGTGCCGACGCAGGGGGTGCAGACGCTCGCCTTCCTGACGATGGTGCTGCTGTTCGCGCTGGCGACGCTGTCGCTGCTCGATCGGATCCGCACCCGGCTGCTGGTGCGCGCCGGCGTCCAGCTCGATGCGACGCTGGCGCCCCTGATCCTCGATGCGACCCTGGGCCGGCCCGATCTGCCGATCGCGCGTCAGGCGCTTCGCGAGTTCGACGTCATGCGCGGCACGCTGACCGGCGCCGGCATCCTGGCTTTGTTCGATGCGCCGTGGGTGCCGATCTACATCCTTGTCTGTTTCCTTGTGCATCCGTGGATCGGCGCGATCGCGATTCTGGGCTGCGCGATCCTGCCGCTGATCGCCTGGGCCAATGAGCGCGCGACGCGCAGCCGGCTCGATCGCGCGCAGACGATCGCCAGCACTTCCTATGCCAACCAGGATGCGCTGCTCGCGTCGAGCGACAGCATCCGCGCGCTCGGCATGCGGCGCGCGATGGTCGCACGCCAATTGCGCCAGCGCGAGGCGATGCTCGTCGCGCAAACCGAGGCGAGCTTCGCCGCGGGGGGCTATCTCACCGCCACCAAATTTACCCGGCTCGCGCTCCAGTCGCTGGCGCTCGGGCTCGGCGCGCTCCTCGCCGTCGACAATCTGATCTCGGGGGGCGCGATCTTCGCGGCTTCGTTCCTGATCGCGCGGGCGCTCGCGCCGATCGAGCAATTGATCGGCACGTGGAAGACGATCGTCCAGGCGCGGCAGAGCTATCAGAGCCTCAATACCCTGCTCGAAGGCAGCGTCGCCCAGCCCGAGCCGACACGCCTGCCGCCGCCGCAGGGTGCGATCATCCTCGAAGGCGTGACCGTCCTCAACGAGGCACGCGACGGCGCGATCCTGAATGCGGTGTCGCTGCGGATCGAGCCCGGCGAAGTGGTGGCGATCGTCGGCCCCAGCGGCGCCGGCAAGTCGACCCTCGCACGCACCATCGCCGGCGCGCTGCCGCCCGATCGCGGCACGATCCGCCTCGACGGCGCCGACACGCGCGATTGGGATCCCGAGCAGCTCGCCCGCCACATCGGCTATCTGCCGCAGGATTCGGCGCTGTTCGCGGGCTCGGTGGCCGAGAATATCGCGCGCTTCGCCGGTGAGCTCGGCGAGGACCGCGCAACGATCGATGCGGCGGTGGTTGCCGCGGCGGGCAAGGTCGGCGCCGATCCGCTGATCCGCCGGCTGCCGGGCGGATATGATCACCAGCTCAAGCTTGGCGGGCGCGGCGTTTCGGCGGGGCAGGCGCAGCGCATCGCGCTTGCCCGCGCCGTCTATGCCGACCCGCGCATCCTGATCCTCGACGAACCGAACGCCCATCTCGACACCGAAGGCGATGCCGCGCTCGTCGCCGCGCTCGGCGCGCTCAAGGCCGAAGGGCACACGATCCTCATCGTCTCGCACAAGCTCGGCATCCTGCCGGTGGTCGACAAGATGCTCGTGCTGCGCGAAGGCCGCGCCGAGATTTACGGGCCGCGCGACGAAGTTCTGCCCAAGATCGCCCCGCCCAATCTGCGGCGCGTGACGCCGCCCACCGCAAAGGCAAGCGGATGAACGCGCCGATTCTCCTGTCCCCCGCCAGCGCCGTGCCCGTGGCCGCCCCGCCGCCGGTGGCCAACCCCCGCGGCGAGATCCGCACCGGCGCGATCATCGCGGCCTTGTTCTTCATCGTGTTTCTCGGCTGGGCGGCGTTCGCGCGGCTCGATGCCGCCGCTTACGCACCGGGCACCCTCGTCGTGTCGGGGCAGCGCCAGTCGGTCCAGCACCGCGATGGCGGGGTAGTGGGCAAGATCTATGTGCGCGAAGGCCAGCGCGTCGAGCGCGGGCAATTGCTCGTCCAGCTCGCCGCGGCGGAGGTGCAGGCGCAGGAGCGCGCGCTCGCCTCGCAGGCGATCCGCCTGCTCGCCCAGCGCGCGCGGCTCGAGGCCGAGCAGTTGGGCAAGACCCAGATCGTGACGCCGCGCGAGTTCGCCTCGCTTTCGCTCGAGGATCGCGCCGAAGCTGCCGCCGCGATGCGGCTCCAGCAGAGCGAGCTCCGGGTACGTGGCTCGGTGCTCTCGGCGCAGCGCGGCGCGCTTGGCCAGCGGGTCGCGCAGGCGGGCGAGCAGGGACGCGGCTATGGCGAGCAAGTCGTCTCGGCGGCCGAGCAGCTCCGCCTGATCCAGGAACAGATCGACGCGCTGCGCCCGGTCGCCGAGAAGGGGTTCGTCTCGCAGACCCGGATGCGCGAGCTCGAGCGCGCCCGCGCCCAGCTGATTGGCCAGCGCGGCCAATACAGCGCCAGCGTCGCCCAGACCCGCGGCGCCGCGCGCGAGAGCGAGATCCAGACGCTCGAAGCCGAGCGCAGCTTCCGCGAGCGGAGCGCCGCCGATTTGCGCGACGTCGAAAGCCGGCTCGGTGACGTCCTGCCGCGCTGGACCGCGGCGCGCGACCAGCTCGAACGCACGGCGATCCGTGCGCCCGCCACCGGCGCGGTGGTCGGAGTCACGGTCTTCACGCCAGGCGGCGTCGTCGCACCGGGGCAGAAGCTGATGGACGTGGTCCCCGAACGGACACCGTTGCTGATCCAGGCGCGCATCGCGCCGGAAGACGCCGACGATCTGTCGGTCGGCCAGCGCACGCTCGTCAAATTCTCGGGGCTGCACGAGCGCACTTTGCCCAATCTCGACGGCAAGCTCACCCGGCTTTCGGCGGACAGCTTCGTCGACGAGAAGAGTGGGATGAGCTATTTCACCGGCGAGATCACCGTCCCGCTCGATCAGCTCCGCCTGATCCAGGGGGTTCGCGGCAGCGACTTCGCGTTACGCGCCGGGATGCCGGTCCAGGTCCTGATTCCGCTGCGCAAGCGCACTGCGCTCGATTACGCGCTCGAGCCTTTGGTCGGCAGCTTCTGGTCGTCGTTCCGCGAGCATTGAGCCCGGTCAGCTGACCGCGCGCACCCGCCCCACCAACGCGCGATGCGTGCGCACTTCGCGCGCCACCACGCCGGCAGTGAACCGCTCGATGATCCCGCGCGTGCGCCGCAATGGGCCCGCCGCGTCGCTGCGCGATCCTGCGATCACGCCGCTGCCCCAGGCGTCGGCAAGCGCGCGTACCCGCGCCGCGACCAGCGAGCGCCGGTCGTCACGCCCGAGCACGATCGACGGGAAGGGCAGGCGCGTGCGCGGCGATGCGAAGGTGTCGAGCAGTGTCTCGACGCTCTCGCCTTCCTCGATCGGATCGAAGAACAAGGCGCCGGCGACTCGCGATACGTAGGAAGCGGGGGACAGCCGTGCCCACCACGCGGTCGCGAAGCAGCCTGCGCCTTCGGCAACCAGCAGCACTGCGCCTTCGGCCCGCGTCACTGCCGAATCGAGCCGCGCGCCCAACAGGTTGCGCTCGGAAAGCGTGCGCGCGCGATACGGCACATGCGCCCGTACCGGCGCCGCGAACAGGTCGCGCCACGGTGCCGAGGCGGCCGCCGAGATTTCGACGAGCGACAGGTTCGCGGGGAGGGTCAGCGCAGTCGCCACGGCGTACTCCATCAGCTAACGAATCAGTTTACACCGCCGCTGAACAGCCCGCCAGTGGATTCCCATCGGACCGGTAGAGATTCGGCGCGAACGCCGCTCAGGCCAGCGTATGGCGCAAGGTGACCTGGGCATTGAGCAGCTTCGACACCGGGCAATTGGCCTTGGCGCCCGCCGCGAGCGCGTCGAACTGCTCGGGCGAGATGCCCGGCACTTCGGCCTTGAGCGTCAAGTCCGAACGCGTGATCGCGAAGCCGTCGCCCTGCTGCTCGAGCTTGACCGCGGCAACGGTCTCGAGATTGCCCTCGCTGAACCCTGCCTTTGCAAGCGCGAAGCTCAGCGCCATGGTGAAGCAGCCGGCATGCGCGGCGGCGATCAGTTCTTCGGGGTTGGTCCCTTTCTCGTCGCCGAACCGCGTGTTGAAGCTGTAGGGGGTCGCCTCGAGCACGCCCGAGGGGCTGTCGAGCTGGCCCTTGCCGTCCTTGCCGAAGCCCTCGTAGCGGGCAGTCGCGGTACGCGTGGTCATTCAGATTTCCCCTTCGCTGGGTGATGCACGATGCCGCGCGAGCATGCCCCGGCATCGTGACAAGGCAACGGCAGCGAAGTCGATCAGGAAGGCGTCGCGCCCAGCCGCTCGTTCTCGCGCGCCTCGCCCTTGACCAGCGTCGGCGCCGACGCGCCGGCCAGCGCCGGACGGAAGGCATCGCGCTCGCTCGCGGGGATCGGTGCAGTCGGATCGGGACGGAACGCATCCACCGCGCGATCCTCGGGCCCTGGATGCTCCTCGCCCATCAGGTCGGTCGGCACATGTTCGGCGGTGCCCGGCGCCGTAGCCGTCTTTGCCGCCGCGGGGGCGTCCGCCGGCGTCAGCGATGCGCCCGGCAGCGGTTCGCCCGCGACATAAATATGCTTGCCGCCCTTCAGCAAACCGAACGCGGCGGCGGCGATCGCGCCGACTACGGCGCCGATCGACAAGGTGCCGAGCGCCAGCGCGCGCTTGCTGCTGCCCTGCTCTGCCGGCCGCGCCTGATTTTTCGCCGGGGTCTTCGTCTTGCCAGTGCTGTTTGCCATCTCGTTCCCTTTCTGGGGTTCGCGGCTTCAACGGGCACGGCCCGACGGTGTTCCTCAATCCTTCAGTGGATCGTGCCCCCAGTTCATCAGCGAATAGCGCCAGCGCGAGCCGGGAATCTTGTGCTCCTGGTGCGGCCCCTGCGCGAGATGCCGTCGCACGAAGCCGGCCACCTTGCGCATATGCGCATAGTCGCCCCCGTCCAGCTCGGTCTTCGGCGTGCGCAGGATCTGCACGATCCGGCGGCCCGAGGCGTGGCCGACGCTCTCGCCGCCGTCGCGCTTGAAGCCGACCGCACGGCTCTCGGCAGTCTCGAGCCAATCCTCGATCTCGGCGTCGCTCATGTTCACCGCTTCGTGAAAGCGCGCATATACCTGTGCGTGATCGTCCTGCTTCGCCATCAGCGCTCAAGCCGCGACGGGCGCGAAACGTTCCGCCTCAATTGCCGTACAATGCCGCCTCGGCGGCGCGGCGCCGGGTCAGGCCGGCAAGCACCCGGCCCGCCGCCTTGTTCCACCGCCCGAATTGCTGCTGCGCGCCGGCGAAGTCCCCGGTCTTGTGCATCCTGAGCAAGGTGCTGCTCGAAAGATTGCCGATCCCGACATTATAGGCGAAGCTGACCAGAGCATCGAACTGGTGCTGGCTTGTCTGCGCCGCGCCGAGCACGCCCGAGACCTTGGCGGCGAATCCGGTGAGATCGCGCGTCAGCCGATCGTCGCATTGCTGCTGGCTCCAGATCACCCCCGGCCTGACGTCGGCGCCGGTGGTGCCCCACCCGATCGTCCACGGATCGCCGCCCGTCCCCGGATCGGGATAAGCCGCGAAGCTGCCATCGGCCTGTTTCTTCGCGCAACCTTCGAACTCTTGTATCAGCGCGATGCACGCTGGACCCGGCGTCATGGCAAACCTCCCCCGAAGTTGAGCAAGACTTGTGCATCACCTGCACGGTGTTGGCCATCGTCTTTCATGCGTGCAGTGGTTGCAGCGCAGCCAAAGCCGCGCCTAAAGCGGCGCATGGCCAAGCAACGCGCCGATCAGATGCTCGTCGATCGCGGGCTGGCCGAAAGCCGCACCCGCGCGCAGGCGCTGATCATGGCCGGACTCGTCTTCGCCGGTGATCGCAAGGTCGACAAGCCCGGCCAGCAGCTGGCCGACGACGCCGCGCTCGACGTGCGCGGCCGCGATCACCCCTGGGTGTCGCGCGGCGGGATCAAGCTGGCGCACGCGCTCGATCATTTCGGCTGGGACGTGACCGGCGCCGTGGCGATCGACGTCGGCTCGTCGACCGGCGGCTTCACCGACGTGTTGCTCAGCCGCGGCGCGGCGCGCGTCTATGCGGTCGACAGCGGCACCAACCAGCTGGCGTGGAAGCTGCGTCAGGACCCGCGCGTCATCGTCCACGAGCAAACCAGCGCGCGCATCCTCACCGAAGCCCACATAACCGAGCCCGTCGACCTGATCGTCTGCGACGCCAGCTTCATCGGCCTCGCCAAGGTGCTCGAAACGCCGTTGCGCTTCGCCAGACCGGAGGCCCGGCTGGCGGCGCTGATCAAACCGCAATTCGAGGCGGGGCGCGGCGAAGTGGGGAAGGGCGGTGTCGTCCGCGATCCGGAGGTACACGATCGCGTCTGCCGCGAAGTCGCCGACTGGGTCGCCGCGCAAGGCTGGCGCGTGCTCGGTATCACGCAGAGCCCGATCACCGGCCCCGAGGGCAATGTCGAATTCCTGATCGGCGCCGTGCGGGGCTGAGCGGATTTGGCTCAAGATCCCAACGACCGCTTCCGCCCCGATTGTGTTGAAAAACTCCCACGGGCTCGATGATCGGCCCTGCGTGGGAAACATGATTGCGTCGGACGGCGCGGCTTGCCATTAATAGTGCACTCTTGACGCTGCTATTGAATGATTATTACGCGGCAGTCGCCACCT
>JASLBO010000183.1 GCA_030146605.1 Sphingomonas sp.
TGGTGGAAACATTAGGGCGACTGTCCAAGTCCGATGCGCCCGCGGTGCTCGCCTCGATGCTGGACCGGCTGGAGGCGGACGAGCGCTTCGCCTTGCTCAAGCTGGCCACCGGGGGGCTGCGGGTCGGGGTCTCGGCGCGGCTGGCCAAGACCGCGCTGGCGCAGGCGTTCGGGCTCGATGTCGATGCCGTCGAGGAAGTCTGGCACGGACTGGTACCGCCTTATGCGCCGTTATTCGCCTGGGCCGAAGGTCGCGGGACACAGCCGACACCCGAGAATGTCCCCGTCTTCCGCCCGTTCATGCTGGCGCACCCGCTTGAGGAGGCGAGCGTCAGCCTCGCCGATTATGCCGCCGAGTGGAAATGGGACGGGATCCGCGTCCAGATCGTCCATGTCGCCGGCGAGACGCGGCTCTACAGCCGCGCGGGCGACGACATTACGCATAGCTTCCCCGAAGTGGCGCGGGCGTTCGCCACGCCCGGCGTGCTCGACGGCGAATTGTTGGTGAAGGGGACCGCGCAAGGCGGCACGCTGGAAAATGGGGGCGGCGCGGGAAGCTTCAATGCGCTCCAGCAGCGGCTGGGGCGCAAGCTGGTGTCAGCCAAGACGCTCGACGAATATCCAGCGTTCGTGCGGCTCTACGATATCCTGTTCGACGGAATCGAGGATTTGCGCGCACTCCCCTGGTCCGAACGGCGTCTCCGGCTCGAAGCTTTTGCAGGGGGGCTGGACGCCGAGCGGTTCGACGTGTCGGCAGTGATCGAGGCGGCGGACTTCGCGTCGTTGGAGGAAATCCGCGCCGGCGCGCGCGACGCCGCGATCGAAGGGGTGATGCTCAAGCGGCGCGACTCGCCTTATGTCGGCGGGCGGCGCGCCGGACTCTGGTACAAATGGAAGCGCGATCCGCTCAACGCCGATTGCGTGCTGATGTATGCCCAGCGCGGCAACGGCAAACGCAGCTCCTTTTATTCGGACTTCACCTTCGGCGCCTGGACCGACACGGGCGAGCTGCTTCCGGTGGGCAAAGCCTATTTCGGCTTCACCGACGAAGAGCTCAAATGGCTCGACCATCATGTCCGCAACCATACGGTCAATCGCTTCGGCCCGGTGCGCGAGACCGACAAGTCGCTGGTGCTCGAAGTGGCGTTCGATTCGATCCACGAATCGAAGCGCCACAAATCGGGGCTGGCGATGCGCTTTCCCCGGATCAGCCGAATCCGCACCGACAAGCCGGCAAGCGAAGCCGACACGATCGCCGGGCTGCGCAAGCTGGTGACCTGAGCCCTCGACTTCGGAGCGCCTTGCAATAAGCTCGCGCCAAAGGGGAGATGCACATGATCCGGACGATGGCTGCCGCCGCCGCGTTGCTTGCCGGCGCCCAACCCGCGCTTGCCCAGACCTATGCCGTGCAGGCGGGGCGTCTGATCGTCGATGCGGGCAAGGCTGCGCGCGGGCCTTCGACGCTGGTCGTGGAGAAGGGGCGAGTCGTGCGGATCGAGGACGGCGCCACTGCGCCGGCGGGCGCGACCGTGGTCGATCTGCGCGGCAAGACCGTGCTGCCCGGGCTGATCGACGTCCACGTCCATCTGACGATGAATGCCGGCGAGCCGTGGTATCAGGGGCTGACCACCAAATATTCCGAAGCCTATGCGACGACGGTCGGGCTCAGGAATGCGCTGATCACGGCGCGCGCGGGGTTCACCACGGTGCGCGATCTCGGCGGCGGCACCAATGCCAGCACCGCGATGCGTGATGCGATCGCCGAGGGCGGCTTTCCGGGGCCGCGCATCCTCGTCTCGGGGCCGGCGCTGTCGATCATCGGCGGGCATGGCGACCTGACCGCCGGGCTGGCGCCCGAGCTGCGCGACGCGATCGACCATAAAGGGGTGCAATATTGGGTGTGCACCGGCGCAGCCGAATGCGCGACGGCGGTGCGCAAGCTCGCCGCGGCGGGCGTCGACGCGATCAAGTTCCACGCAACCGGCGGGGTGCTCGATCCCGGCGCGATGGGGCTCGAACAGCATTTCACCGACGCCGAGATGAAGGCGATCTGCGACACCGCACACGAAATGCACCGCAAATGCGCGGCGCACGCGCATGGCGCGCGCGGGATCGAGGCGGCGGTGCGCGCGGGGGTCGATTCGATCGAGCACGGCACCTTCGCCGACGATACCGACGTCCAGCTGATGAAGGCGAAGGGCACGTATTTCTCAGCCACGTTGATGGCGTTCAGCGGGCTCAACATGTATCTCGGCAAGGGCATCTTCAGCCCGAACAGCGAAGTGAAGGCGCGCCAGACGCTCGACCAATGGGGCAAGGCGCTCGGCCGGGCGTACAAGGCCGGAGTCAAGATCGCGCTCGGCACCGACGCCGCGGTCTATCCGCATGGCCGCAACGGCGAGGAGGTCGGGCTGATGGTGTCGAAAGCCGGAATGACGCCGCGCGACGCGCTGATCGCCGCGACCAAAGGCGGGGCCGATCTGCTCGGGCTTTCCGCCGAGACCGGCACGCTCGACCCGGGCAAGTCCGCCGACCTGATCGCGATCGACGGCGACCCGCTGACCGATCCCGCTGCGGTGCTGCGCGTCCGCTATGTCATGGTCGCGGGCAAGCCGATCCCGATGCAGTGAGAGCGGAGACTCTCGCCCCGGCGATGATGATCGCCTCGGGATCGATCCACGCCGTGGTCAACGCGATCCTCAAGGGCGGCAAGGACAAGATGGCCGGCCGCGCGTTGATCGACGGATCGAGCGCCCTGCTGCTGCTGCGGGCGACCTTGCTGGTGCCGCTGCCGCACGGCGCATGGGGCTGGCTCGCGGCAACCGCCTTGCTCCACTGCGTCTATCTCTACGCTCTGGTGCGCGCGTTCGAGACCAGCGACTTCTCCGCGGCCTATCCGATCCTGCGCGGGACCGCGCCGCTGGTGGTGGCGGTCTTCGC
>JASLBO010000082.1 GCA_030146605.1 Sphingomonas sp.
TCGGTGAGGTCGGGCATCGCGGGAAGTTTCGAGGAAGGAATCCCGGCGAAATACTTTTCGATCATCGAGCGCGCTTCCCCTTCGTTGAAGTCGCCGACGACGATGAGCGCGGCGTTGTTCGGCGCGTAGTAAGTTTTGAAGAACTGCTGCACCTCTTCGAGTTTGGCGGCTTCGATGTCTTCGAGGTCGCCGTAGAAGTTGTGCGCGTTGTACCAGTTGGTGTTGGCGTACTGCGGCATGTCGAGCCAGGGGAAGCCGCCGTAGGGCACGTTCAAGACGTTGACCTTGACCTCGTTGCCGACGACGCCCTGCTGGTTCTTGAGCACCACGTCGTCGATCACCGGATTGGCCATGCGATCGGCCTCGAGCCACAGCATCCGCTCGAGCGCGCTCGACGGCAGCACTTCGTAATAGTTGGTGAAATCGAACCGGGTCGAGCCGTTGTTGATCCCGCCCGAATTGGTCACGGTCTTGTCGAACACGCCCTTGGGGGCATGCTTCGATCCCTGGAACATCAGATGCTCGAACAGATGCGCGAAGCCGGTGCGTTCGCGCGGCTCGACCCGGAAGCCGATGCCGTAATAGACCGCGATCGTCACCGTCGGCGCGATCTGGTCCTTCGCCAGCACGACCTTGAGGCCGTTGGGCAGCGTGAAATACTGCATGTCGACGTGCAGCTTCTGCGCCGGTGCCGGGACCGGTTGGCCGAGCGCTGGCGTCGCCAGCGCGGAGGCGGCAAGCGCGAGCGCGAGGCTCCATTTCTTCATTCGGGAGAACCTCTTCGAAGGAATCGGGACGTGTGTTGGCGTAGCATCACGCTGCGATGCGGGGAAGTACTCCGCGCAAACGGGTCAGGGGAAGGTCGCCCTCCCCTTCGCCTCACTTCGCCATCGCGGCCGACTGGTCGAGCGGCACAACCGGCAGCAGCACCGCGCTCGATTGCGTCCCGCCATAGACGATCGAGACAGTCGCTTTCTGGTAATCGGACTTCTTCGCGAAGAAGATGTTGTCGACATATTTCTGCGGGTTGCGGTCATAGACCGGGAACAGGCTCGACTGGATCTGGACCATGATCCGGTGGCCAGGCTGGAAGACGTGGTTCACCGTCGGCAGGCGGAACTTGTATTGCTGCACCTTCCCTGCCGGGATCGGCGAGGGCTTCTCGAAGCTGTTGCGATAGCGGCCGCGGAAGATGTCCATCGCGATCGGCAGCTGGAACCCGCCCATCTCCTTCTTCGTGGCGTTCTCGTCCGGATAGACGTCGATCACCTTGACGACGAAGTCGCCGTCGGTGCCCGTGGTCCTGGCGAAGATGTCGGCGAGCGGCGCGCCCGAAACGCGGACCGGCGAAGTCAGCGGTTCGGTGACATAGGTCATCACGTCGGGCCGGCCGTCGACGAAGCGCTGGTCGGTGACCAGATAGGTCGACCAGCGGCCGTCCTGGAAGTTCACCGGGCGCGGCAGATGCGGCACGGGCTTGGCGGGATCGGAGACATAGGAATCCGACCCCTGCCCCGGCTTGTCGAAGCCTAGCCCCTCGGCCGGCTTGAGATAGATCGGGGTGAGCTTTGCGTCGCAGCCGGCTTCGCAGGCGAGCGGCCATTTGTTGAGATATTCCCAGCGGTTCTCGCCGGTATTGTAGAAGCTCGCCTTTGCCGGGGTGAATGCCGGCGCGCCGTCCTTCAGATACGCGTTGAAGAAGGGCAGCAGGATGTCGCGGCGCGCCTGCAGCGCGGTGTCGCCCTCGAATTCGAGAGCCCCGAGCTTCGAGCCGTTATAGTTGAACCCCGAATGGCGCCACGGGCCCATCAGCAGGAAGTTCCTGTCGGCCTGGCGGGTCTTCTGCATCGCCTCGAACGTCGTGATCGCGCCGTACATGTCCTCGTGATCCCAGATCCCCTGCTCCCACAAGGTCGGCACATTGGACGGGTTCTTCGCGAGCAACTTGTCGAGCGCCTGGCCCTGCCAGAAGGCGTCATAGGCGACATGCCGGCTCATCTTGTTCCACGCCGGCAGCTGGTCATAGCCGAACTGCTTCGCCCAATCCCCCGCCGAGCCGATCCGGCGGAAGGTGTCGTAATCGTCCCAATCGGGCCGGTTGGGCGCCTTGCCGTCGCCCTTGTAGCCGGTCTGCGACCCGATCCAGCCGATATTGGCGAGGCGGAAAGCGCCGTAATGGAACCAGTCGTCGCCCATCCAGCCATCGATCATCGGGCTCTCGGGCGCGGCGACCTTGAGCGCCGGATGCGGGTCGAGCAGGGCCATCACCACCGTGAAGCCCTCATAGGACGAACCGAGCATGCCGACCTTGCCGTTGCTCTCCGGAGTGTTCTTGACCAGCCAGTCGATCGAATCCCACGCATCGGTGGTGTGATCGACCTTGGTCGGATTGAGCGGGCCGACCGGTGGGCGGGTGATGACATAGTCGCCCTCCGAGCCGTATTTGCCGCGAATGTCCTGGAACACGCGGATATAGCCGTCGCGCACGAACACCTCGTCGCCCTCGGGCAGCGCGTTGACCATCGTCATGCTGTCGGTGCGCTTGACCCGGCCGGCGGCGTTATAGGGGGTGCGGGTGAACAGGATCGGCGCGTTCCTCGCGCCCTTTGGGATGACGATGACGGTGTAGAGCTTCACCCCGTCGCGCATCGGGATCATCACTTCGCGCTTGATGAAGTCCGAAGCCTGCGCGGGGGGCGAGAAGTTCGCGGGGATGTCGTTGAACGGCTCCGCCTGCTGGGCCGACGCCGGCGCGGCGAGAATCAAGGTACCGGCGAGAGAAGCGGCGAGCATCTTGTTCATGGGTGATCTGGCTCCCTGTCTGGAAGCGCAGGCGATAGCCCCTGAACAGCAACGGATGAAAGCAGAAATCCCTCTCCCGTCGGGAGAGGGCGGGAGCCGCTGAAAGCGGCGGAAGGGCGAGGGTCGATCGGCAGCGCACCGTCTACCCTCACCCTTCCCGCTCGCTTCGCGAGTAGGCCCCTTCCCGCTCCCGAAGGGAGCGGGAGTAGGTCAAGCGTGCCGGGGAGTCCCGACCAGTTCCGCCTCGACATCGTCGACCATGTGCGGCCGGGTCGCGCCGATCGGGCCGACGCCGTCGCTCACCGCGCTAGGGCGCCCGATCTTGAACATCGCCGAGGTGCGGCCCTCGCGGCCATCGGGCAGCGTGTAGCGTGCCTCGGCGACGACGACGGGGTTGAACACGCGGCCCATCTCGCCCTTGGGCACCGCGAGATGCGCATCGACCCGGGTGCCGTCGCCCGGTTCGATCGTCACCGGCGGGACTGCGGTGTCGGCGGCACGGCCGGTGAGCAGGCCCTCCATGTCGCTGCCCTCGGCATCGGCGAGCATGAAGGTCGAGATACGGACGTTGCGCGCGGGCACATCCCCCGAATTGCCGACGGTCAGCTCGACATCGACCAGAGCCTCATCCTCGCTGGTGCCGGCGCGGACCGGACGCAGCCCGAATTCGAGCCACGGGCGATTGGCGACCGGCGCGGGGGCGTCGGTGACGCCGGCGAGGTCCTCGCTCGCCGGCTCGGCAAGCTCGGCCTCGACATGCGCCTCGGCAATGTCGTCCGCTGCCGACGGGATCGCCGCGGGGGCAACCGTGGCGGCGGCGGTCGCCGCCATGAACGGGCTCAGCTCGGGCTGACGGCGCGGCTCGATGACCGGCGCAGCACGCACGGGTGCGGCCGCAGCCGGTGCCTCATAAGCGCGCGGCGCAATCGGGCGCTCGTGGACAGGCTCCTCGACCGTGTCGGTCTCGTCGTTGCGGCGGCGCATCAGCAGAAATGCTGCGGCGCCCGCGAGGAGAAGCAGCAGCCCGCCGAGCAGCCAAGGCAGGCTGGAGCTGGATCCGTCGCTGGTCGCGGTCTGGGTGGTCGTGGTCTCCGTCGCGGGCAGCGGCGCCGCGGCCTCGGGAGCTGGAGCCGCGGCGATCGGCGCAGCCGCTTCCGCTACAGGTGCGGTCGACTGGGCCACAGGCGCAGCCGGAGCCGCGGGTTCGGCTGCAGGTGCCGGCGCAGCCTCACGGACGGGTGCGGCAGCGCGCGCCGTCTGGCGAACGGTCTGGCGCGTCTGGGTGGCGCGGGTAGCCGAACGTTCGGCGCGCGGCGCGGCCTCGGTTACCGCTTCGGCGCGCGGACCGGGCGGCGGCGCGGGCTGCACGATCGGCGCGGCAGGCGCCATCTCGACACGCGGTGCCGGCGCGGGAGCCGTCTGGGGGGTCACCGCGATCGGCGGCGGCGTGACCGTCTGCGTCGGCGCCTCCTGCGCCAAGGCGGGGGTTGCGAGGAGCGCGGCGCCGATCAACAGCGCGGTGCGGGGGCGAGCGGGGTGCTTCTTCATCATATCGCAGGTTAAATGAATGGAACCCCGATCAGGCCCCGCGATGTGCGCCGATCCGTTTCCTATCCGCGACGAACGACGGGATTAATCCGGGGTTCAGCCAGCAAATTCCCGCACTTGCCAAACCGAAAAAGGTTCCCGCCATCGTTTGACACACGCGTCCGGGCCACCTATATCGCCCTCACACCACAGCACCGGGAAATGATGCGCAGTCGCGCAGTGCATCGTGCGAATTGGCGTTGTGGAGTTCATAGGACGCTGGAAGCTGCCGAAACCCGGGAGGGAGTCGTGCAGCCTTTTCGCGTCCTTTCGCACGTCCCGGCCCCGGAGAGGGGCACCGAAATTACGGCTGACGAGGCACAAAACACCCATGGCTACCAAAGCGATCGAAGACGGCGCACAGCGCCCGGGCTCGGGCGGCACGATGAAGCGCCGCATCCGCAAGGTGTTCGGCAACATCCACGAAGTGGTCCAGATGCCGAACCTGATCGAGGTTCAGCGCGAATCCTACGAGCAGTTCCTGCGCAGCGATCCCTCGATCGGCTATGTGTCGGGCCTCGAAAAGACGCTGCGCTCGGTCTTCCCGATCCGCGACTTCGCCGGCACCGCCGAGCTCGATTTCGTCAATTACGAGCTCGAGCAGCCCAAGTTCGACGTCGAGGAATGCCGCCAGCGCGGCATCACCTATGCGGCGCCGATGCGCGTTACCTTGCGTCTGATCGTGTTCGAGGTGGATCCCGATACGGAAGCCCGTTCGGTGCTCGATATCAAGGAGCAGGACGTCTATATGGGCGACATGCCCCTGATGACGGGCAACGGCACTTTCTTCATCAACGGCACCGAGCGCGTCATCGTCAGCCAGATGCACCGTTCGCCGGGCGTGCTGTTCGATCATGATCGCGGCAAGACCCACGCCAGCGGCAAGTATCTCTTCGCCGCCCGCGTGATCCCGTATCGCGGTTCGTGGCTCGATTTCGAGTTCGACGCCAAGGACATCGTCAACGTCCGTATCGATCGCAAGCGCAAGCTGCCGGTGACGACCTTGCTCTATGCGCTGAACATGAACAGCGAGGACATCCTCAATTACTTCTACAACCGCGTGACCTATGTCCGCGGTCCGGGCGGCTGGCAGATCCCGTTCGATCCGATCAACTGGCGCGGCGCCAAGCCGATGTTCGACATCGTCGACGCCAAGTCGGGCGAAGTCGTGTTCGCCGCCGGGCAGAAGATCAGCCCGCGCGCTGCCAACAAGTCGGCGAAGGACGGTCTCGAAACCCTGCTGATCCCGACCGAGGAAATCTTCGGCCGATACAGCGCCTATGATTTGATCAACGAATCCACCGGCGAGATCTACATCGAAGCCGGTGACGAAGTGTCGGCCGAGAATCTCGAACTGCTCGACAAGGCAGGCATCGAGAAGCTCGAACTGCTCGACATCGATCACATCTCGACGGGTCCGTGGATCCGCAACACGCTCAAGGTCGACAAGGCCGAAGAGCGCGAGCAGGCGCTCAGCGACATCTACCGCGTCATGCGCCCCGGCGAGCCGCCGACGCTCGAGACCGCGGAATCGCTGTTCAGCGGCCTGTTCTTCGATCCCGAGCGCTACGACCTTTCGGCGGTCGGCCGCGTCAAGCTCAACATGCGCCTCGACCTCGACGTCGAGGACACGGTGACGACGCTGCGCACCGAGGACATTCTCGAAGTCGTCAAGACGCTCGTGAACCTCAAGGACGGCAAGGGCGAAGTCGACGACATCGACAATCTCGGCAACCGTCGCGTGCGTTCGGTGGGCGAATTGCTCGAGAACCAGTACCGCGTCGGCCTGCTCCGCATGGAGCGCGCCGTGAAGGAGCGTATGTCGTCGGTCGACGTGTCGACGGTGATGCCGAACGACCTGATCAACGCCAAGCCGGCGGTCGCCGCGGTGCGCGAATTCTTCGGTTCGTCGCAGCTCTCGCAGTTCATGGATCAGACCAATCCGCTGTCGGAAGTCACCCACAAGCGCCGCGTATCGGCACTTGGACCGGGCGGTCTGACGCGTGAGCGCGCGGGCTTCGAAGTCCGCGACGTCCATCCGACCCATTATGGCCGCATCTGCCCGATCGAGACGCCGGAAGGCCCGAACATCGGTCTGATCAACAGCCTCGCGTCGTTCAGCCGCGTCAACAAATACGGCTTCATCGAGACGCCGTACCGCAAGATCGTCGATGGCAAGGTCACCAACGACGTCGTCTATCTGTCGGCGATGGAAGAGGCCAAACACACGATCGCGCAGGCATCCGCCGAGCTCGACGAGGAAAGTCGCTTCACCGAAGAGCTGGTCTCGTCGCGTCAGGCGGGCGAGTTCCTGATGGCGCTGCCTGAGCAGATCACGCTGATGGACGTCAGCCCCAAGCAGCTCGTCTCGGTCGCCGCATCGCTCATTCCGTTCCTGGAAAACGATGACGCCAACCGCGCGCTGATGGGCTCGAACATGCAGCGCCAGGCCGTTCCGCTGGTGAAGGCCGAAGCGCCTTTCGTCGGCACCGGCATGGAAGAGACCGTTGCCCGCGATTCGGGTGCCGCGATCGGCGCACGCCGTTCGGGCATCGTCGATCAGGTCGATGCGACGCGTATCGTCATCCGCGCATCGGGCGACGTCGAGGCAACCGCCAGCGGCGTCGACATCTACACGCTGATGAAGTTCCAGCGCTCGAACCAGTCGACCTGCATCAACCAGCGTCCGCTGGTGAAGGTGGGCGACGTGGTCAACGCCGGCGACATCATCGCCGACGGCCCGTCGACCGAGTTCGGCGAGCTCGCGCTCGGCCGCAACGCGCTCGTCGCGTTCATGCCGTGGAACGGCTACAACTACGAGGATTCGATCCTCATCTCCGAGCGGATCGTGAAGGACGACGTGTTCACGTCGATCCATATCGACGAGTTCGAAGTGATGGCCCGCGATACCAAGCTCGGGCCGGAGGACATCACCCGCGATATCCCGAACGTCGGTGAGGAAGCGCTCCGCAATCTCGACGAAGCGGGCATCGTCTATATCGGTGCAGAGGTCGAGCCGGGCGATATCCTCGTCGGCAAGATCACGCCGAAGGGTGAATCGCCGATGACGCCGGAGGAAAAGCTCCTCCGCGCCATCTTCGGCGAAAAGGCCTCGGACGTGCGCGACACCTCGCTGCGCCTGCCCCCGGGCGTTGCCGGCACGATCGTCGACGTTCGCGTCTTCAATCGCCACGGCATCGACAAGGACGAGCGCGCGCTGGCGATCGAGCGGGAAGAGATCGAGCGCCTCAAGAAGGACTCGGACGACGAGCGCAACATCCTCAACCGTGCGACCTGGTCGCGCCTCAAGGAAATGCTCATCGGTCAGGTCGCGACTGCGACGCCGAAGGGCCTCCGCAAGGGTGCCACGATCGACGCCGACCTGCTCGACTCGGTCGACCGCCACGAATGGTGGAAGTTCTCGGTCCAGGACGACGCGATGCAGTCGAACCTCGAGGCGGTGAAGGGCCAGTATGACGAGGCCGTGAAGCGCATCCGCGACAAGTTCGAGGATCGCCGTGAGAAGCTCGAGCGTGGCGACGAGCTGCCGCCGGGCGTGCTCAAGATGGTCAAGGTCTTCGTCGCGGTGAAGCGCAAGCTGCAGCCGGGCGACAAGATGGCCGGCCGTCACGGCAACAAGGGCGTCATCTCGCGCATCCTGCCGGCGGAGGACATGCCGTTCCTCGCCGACGGTACGCCGGTGGATCTCGTGCTCAACCCGCTGGGCGTGCCTTCGCGCATGAACGTCGGTCAGATCTTCGAGACCCATCTCGGCTGGGCCGCGCGTCAGCTCGGCCAGCAGATCGGCGTCGCGCTCGAGGATTGGCGCCATGCCAATCCCGACGCGGTCGGCGGTCAGATGCCCGATGCGGTCAAGACACGCCTCAAGGAAGTCTATGGCGATCACTATCTCGCCGAGATCGAGGCACGTACGTCCGACCAGATCATCGAGCTGGCGACCAATTTGAAGCCGGGCGTGCCGATGGCGACCCCGGTGTTCGATGGCGCGCGCGAGGCCGATGTGTCCGAGATGCTGGCTCTCGCCGGTCTCGACACCTCGGGTCAGTCGGATCTGTTCGACGGTCGCACCGGCGAGATCTTCGACCGCAAGGTGACCGTGGGCATCATCTACATGCTCAAGCTCCACCATCTCGTGGACGACAAGATCCACGCGCGTTCGATCGGGCCGTACAGCCTCGTCACCCAGCAGCCGCTGGGTGGTAAGGCGCAGTTCGGCGGGCAGCGCTTCGGCGAGATGGAAGTCTGGGCACTGCAGGCATATGGCGCAGCCTATACCCTGCAGGAGATGCTGACGGTGAAGTCCGACGACGTGGTCGGCCGCACCAAGGTCTATGAAGCGATCGTCAAGGGCGACGACACCTTCGAGGCCGGCATCCCCGAGAGCTTCAACGTTCTCGTCAAGGAAATGCGCTCGCTGGGCCTCAACGTCGAACTCAAGACCGACGAGCCGGGCTTCGATAGCGACGGCGTCCAGATCGCGGCGGAATAAGCCAAATCTCCCTCTCCCCTTGGGGGGAGAGGGCCGGGGAGAGGGGCAGTCGGGCGCAGGGCACTGACTCCCCCTCTCCTTCGCCGCCGATGGCGGCTCTTCCTCTCCCCTGAAGGGGAGAG
>JASLBO010000219.1 GCA_030146605.1 Sphingomonas sp.
CGGCGGTGCCGAGATCGCCGCAAGCCTGCCACCGGGCACCGTGCTTCTTGAAGCCGGCCGCCTTGAACGCCGCAAGCTGATCGGCGGGGGAGAGCCCAATCTGCGCGGCCGCCGGCGCGGCGAGCAATATCAGGATCGAAAAGCCGTATCGGATCATCACGATGCATCCCCGCCGGGCGAGCCTAGCATAAACCTGCATTATCGCGCAGGTAAAGCGCTCATTCCGGATCGCCGGCCATCATGTCCATGAAGTTGCGCGCGGCCTCGCGGTCGGCTTCCTCCTTGAACGCGACGTCGAGATCGGGAGCGGCGCCGAGAATATGGAGCAGCGCCCACAACGCGAAGCGGCGATTGCGATCCTTTTCGAGGCCGAGATCGACGCGGATGCGATCGGTGCCGTCGGCGAGCGCGTCCGGGCTCAGCGCGGCGGGATCCGAGGTGCCGAAATAGCGGCGGAGCTGATCGTCGAAGTCCATTACCGCTGTCTAGCCGAGCGCGGGGCCGCGCGCCATCGCCGCCAGCCCTCTGAAGCATCGGCGAGCTCGCGGGCGCGAACCGTCGGGGAGGCAATCGGGCAGTGACTAGCGATCGTTGCGCAGCCGAAAAATGCTTGCACACAACTGGAATCGCCGCTTTTATCGTCACATTGCAGCCGCCGGCCCCGGTCCAGTGGCAAAACCGACGCGCACCGAATAGCTTGACTCGAAGATAAACCTCTTGACTTGAAGATAAGTATCTTATCTTCTTGTCGAGTTTCACGATGTCGAGACACTTGTCTTGATGTCGAGATAGGGGTGCGATGGCAGAGACTGATCCTGTGGACCAGCTGATCACCTTGTGGTCGGCGGCGATGCCCGAGGTGGACACGCGCGGACTGGCGGTGCTGGGTCGCGCGCGGCGAGTGACGGAGCGCGCGCGGCTCGCGGTCGAGCCCTTGCTCGCGAAGCACGGGCTGGACGGCGGGGGGTATGACGTGCTGGCGGCGCTGCGCGCGGCGCCGCCGCCGCATCGGCTGCGGCCGACCGAGATCTATCGTGCGCTCGCAATCTCGTCGGGCGGGCTGACCGCGCGGCTCAACAAGCTCGAAGCGGCGCGGCTGATCCGCCGGCCGGCCGCGCCGGACGACAAGAGGAGTGTGTTCGTCGAGCTGTCGCCGCGAGGCAAGCAACTGGTAGAGCAGGGTTTTCGCGAAGAGATGGCGGCGCAGGCGCAGCTGGTTTCCGGGCTGGCCGACAAGGAGCAATGGGTGCTTTCGACGCTGCTCAAGAAGCTCGAGGCGACGATGGCGCAGGGCAAGCCGACCCTCTGAATTGCGACGCTGTTGCTAATCACTCGCAGCCTTGTTGCGAAGCTATCGCAACAATGCGCGGGTCAGACGCCTTCGCGGATGAGCATGCCGCTCTGGCCGGGGACGCTGACTTCGAAGCGGAACAGGTCGCCGGCATGCGGCTCCTTGGCCAGATCGGCGGGGGCGATGTGCTTGTTGGCGGTGGTCGCGAACACCGTCTTGAGATCGGGACCGCCGAATGCGATCTTGGTGATCGCGCTGACCGGGAATTTGACTTCCTCGAGCAATTCGCCCGCGGGCGAATAGCGGCGCACGCCCCAGCCGGCATAGAGCCCCACCCAGACGCAGCCTTCGGCGTCGACGGTCGGGCCGTCGGGGAAACCCTCGCCGTACGGGATGCGGACGAATTCGCGGCGATTGACCAGCATGCCGGCGGGGTCGATGTCACAGGCGTAGATCACCCCGCCCAGCGTATCGACATGGTAGAGAATCTTGCCGTCGGGGCTGACCGCCGGCCCGTTGGTGATCGCCACCAGCGGGCTGGTCGCGACGCAGTGGCCGTCAGCGCCGAGGCGGTAGATCGCGCCGGTAATGTCCTCTTCGCTGTCGTCCATGCTGCCGAACCAGAGGCGGCCATTGGTATCGACGGTGGCGTCGTTGAGGCGGTTGCCGGGCTTTTCGGGCTCGGGCGCGCAGATATGGGTGAAGCTGCCGTCGCGCTCGTCGAACTTGCTGAGCCCGGTTTGCAGCCCGGCGACGAAGCCGCCGCTCGCGATCGGCAGGATGAAGCCGATCTGGCCGGGGGAATCCCAGCTGCGCGTCGCGCCGTTGGCGGGTGCGAAGCGGTGGATCTTGTGGCTCTTGATGTCGACGAACCAGAGCGCCTGGTCGCGTTCGACCCAGACCGGGCCTTCGCCGAGCGGCGCCCCGAGCTGCCAGATGCTGACGGGCTCGGAAATCGCCACTTTGCTCATCTTATCGCCACCCTGCGTCCACGAAATATTCGTGGCCCGTTACCAGCCGGGCGTCGTCCGAGGCAAGGAACAATGCCATCGCGGCGATATCGTCGGGGAGGAGGCGGCCCTTGAGGCATTGGGCCTTGACGATCTCGGCCTCGCCCTCGGGGGTGTACCATTGCATCTGGCGCGGCGTCTTGACGTTGCCGGGGACGATGCAGACCGAACGGATATTGTCGGGGCCGAGCTCGCGCGCGAAGCTGCGGGTGAGGCCCTCGATGCCCGCCTTGCAGGTCTGGTAAAGCGTGAGCTCCTCGAGCGCGAGATGCCACGAGATCGAGCCGAGATTGACGATCACCCCGCCGCCCTGCGCCTTCATGCCCGGGATCACGGCCTGCGCGACGAAGAACAAATGCCGCAGGTTCACCGCGATGCGATTGTCCCAATATTCGGGGGTGACCTGCTCGATCGTGTGGCGATCGTCGTTGGCGGCGTTGTTGATCAGCACGTCGAAGGCGCCGTTCTCGTCGATCAGCGCCTTGATCTGCGCCTGCACCGCGGCAATGTCGGTCAGGTCGCAGCGCTGGAACACCGGGGCAGTGTCGGCGCCCTTCAGGCTCCCGACCAGAGCAGTGGAATCTTCCTCGGCGATGTCGAAGAACGTGACGCGCGCGCCCTGGCGGACGAAGCCTTCGACCATCCCGGCGCCGATGCCCGAGCCGCCGCCGGTGATCAGCACGCGCTTGCCGCGGAGGCTGGGATAGGTCGCCCGCTGATCGCGTGCGAGCGGCAGGTGGCTGGGATCAGCTTCGGACATGGAGGGTGCGAATTCCTGTGAGCGCGCGGGGTGCGTGAGCATGGTTGCCATGAAAATAGGGAATTGGTTCGCTAATGAAAGCGGCTTTCACGCGAGCAGGCCGCGCACGGCGAGGTTGCGCATCAGATCGCGGATGCCGAACTCCCAAGGCGCGGCAGCCTTGGACGTGGTGACGCGGTTGACCAGTGCGCCGAGCTTGGGGGTGGCGATGCGGACCACGTCGCCCTGCTTGTGGGTGAAGCCGCGGCCGGGATGGTCGCGATCCTGCACCGGCGCGAACAAGGTGCCGAGAAACAAGGCGAAGCCGTCGGGATATTGATGCTCGCTCAGCGCCTGGCGGACGAGATCGGTGGGATCGCGGCTGATCTCGCTCATCTTGTTCGTGCCGGAGAGTGTGTAGCCTTCGGGCCCGGTGATTTCGAGATCGACCACTGCGGAGCGCACGTCGTCCATCGTGAAGC
>JASLBO010000246.1 GCA_030146605.1 Sphingomonas sp.
GCCTTGTCGACGACGATCTTCATCAGCTCGAGCTCGCGGCGCGTCGCGACGAGTGGGATCATCACTTCGGGGATCGGTGCCGCCCCCGACTTCTCGGCGACTTCGCACGCCGCCTCGAAGATTGCGCGGGCCTGCATCTCGTAGATCTCGGGATAGGTCACCCCGAGCCGGCAGCCGCGGTGCCCCAGCATCGGATTGAACTCGTGCAGTTCCGCGGCACGCCGGCGCAGCGTCTCGACGTCGATACTAGCCGCCCTGGCCACTTCCTCGAACTCGGCCTCCTCGTGGGGCAGGAATTCGTGGAGCGGCGGATCGAGCAGCCGGATCGTGCAGGGAAGGCCCGCCATCACTTCGAAGATCTCGACAAAGTCGCTGCGCTGCTCGGGGAGCAATTTCTCCAGCGCGGCGCGGCGGCCCGCCTCGTCGGAGGCGAGGATCATCTGGCGGACGGCGGTGATCCGCGATTGTTCGAAGAACATGTGCTCGGTGCGGCACAGCCCGATACCCTCGGCGCCGAACTCGCGCGCCGTGCGGCAATCGAGCGGAGTCTCGGCATTGGCGCGGACCTTGAGCCGCCGCTTGGCGTCGGCCCAGAGCATCAGCGTGCCGAAATCGCCCGACAGCTCGGGCTGGACCGTCGGCACCGCGCCGAACATCACTTCGCCGGTGGTGCCGTCGATGGTGATCGTGTCGCCCTCGCGCACTTCGCGCCCGCCGACGCGGAACAGCTTCTCCTTGGCGACGATCGCAAGCGTACCGGCGCCCGAGACGCAAGGCCGCCCCATCCCACGCGCAACCACCGCGGCGTGACTGGTCATCCCGCCGCGCGCGGTCAGGATGCCCCTCGCCGCGTGCATGCCGTGAATATCCTCGGGGCTGGTCTCGACGCGAACGAGGATCACCGAATCGCCCGCGGCGGCGCGCTTCTCGGCAGTGTCGCTGTCGAACACCGCGGTGCCTGAGGCGGCGCCCGGCGAGGCCGGCAGCCCTTTGGTCAGCACGTCGCGCACTGCCTTGGGATCGAGCGTCGGGTGGAGCAACTGGTCGAGCGCCATCGGATCGACGCGCAGGATCGCCTCTTCCTGCGTGATCAGCCCTTCATTCGCCATGTCGACCGCGATCTTGAGCGCAGCCTTGGCGGTGCGCTTGCCGCTGCGGGTCTGGAGCATCCAGAGCTTGCCGCGCTCGACGGTGAATTCGATATCCTGCATGTCGCGGTAATGCGTCTCGAGCGTCTCGAAGACCGAAGCGAGCTGGGCGTATACCTCGGGCATCGCCTCTTCCATCGACGCGGGCTTCGCCCCCGCCGCCTCGCGCGCTGCCCGCGTCAGATATTGCGGGGTGCGAATGCCGGCGACGACGTCCTCGCCCTGCGCGTTGATCAGGAACTCGCCATAATAGGCATTGTCGCCCTTGGCCGGATCGCGGGTGAAGGCTACGCCCGTTGCGGACGTCTCGCCCATATTGCCGAACACCATCGCCTGGACGTTGACCGCGGTGCCCCAGTCGCCGGGGATGTCGTTCAAACGGCGATAGACCTTGGCGCGCTCGGACTGCCACGATCCGAACACCGCGCCGATCGCACCCCAGAGCTGATCGTGGACGTCCTGCGGGAAAGGCTTGCCCCAGAGTTCCTCGACGATCGCCTTGTATTCAGCGACGAGCTTCTGCCAGTGCGCGGCGCTCAGCTCGGTATCGAGGCTGAAGCCGTTATCTTCCTTGGCGATCTCCAGCGCTTCCTCGAAGCGATCGTGATCGAGCCCGAGGACGACGTCCGAATACATCTGGATGAAGCGGCGATAGCTGTCCCACGCGAAGCGCTCGTCGCCGCTGACCTGCGCCAGCCCGACGACGGTCGCGTCGTTGAGCCCGAGGTTGAGCACGGTGTCCATCATCCCCGGCATCGACACGCGCGCGCCCGATCGGACCGAGACCAGCAACGGATCGGCGGGGTCGCCGAACGTCTTGCCCGTGACGCTCTCGATATGGGTGACGCCGGTGGCGACTTCGGCCTTGAGGCTCTCGGGGAAGCTCTCGCCTTCGTCGTAGTAGAGCGCGCAGACCGGGGTGGAGATGGTGAAACCGGGAGGAACCGGCAGGCCGATCGCGGCCATGCCGTCGAGATTGGCGCCCTTGCCCCCGAGCAGCGCTTTGCGGTCAAGATCTGCCCCCGGCAGATCTTTCGCTGCACGCGTGTCGCCGTGGCCGCCGTCCGAAACCCCGCCGCCGAAGCGGTACACGTACTGCGTCATCCCTGGTCCTTCTGCTGGAGGCACTGCCCCGGCACGCGAGGCGCCTACCGCGCCTGCGAACAAGGCGGAAGCTCTGATTGCGTTGTCAGGTTCCCGGAGCGCGGTGGACGGCAAAGCTTCGGAAAGCTTGGGCGAAGTCGATCGTTCCGGGACGACAATAAGTCAGATAAATCAGCCTTCGATCTTCGAAAAGTCCGCCACTTTGTGCACTGCAGCACGCATCCGGGCGAGCAGGTCGAGCCGCGCCTCGCGTTTGGCCGGGTCGGGATCGTTGACGATGACCTTTTCGAAGAACGCATCGATCGGGCCGCGCAGCGAGGCGAGCGCGGCCATCGCGGCGTGGAAATCCTCGCGTTCGATCGCGGCGGCGGCCTTGGGCTCGGCGCTGGCGAGCGCGGCGATGAGGTCGGCTTCCTCGGGCGCCATCTCCCTCTCCCCTTCAGGGGAGAGGGTCGGGGAGAGGGGCATATCCTCGGGCGAGGCGCTTGGGGAAGAGTCCCCCTCTCCCCGGCCCTCTCCCCGCAAGCGGGGAGAGGGAGAAGAAAAGCCTTCCTTCTTGAGAATGTTCGCGGCGCGCTTGTAGCCGGCGAGGAGGTTCCTGCCGTCCTCGGTAGTGACGAACGCCTGCAGCGCGTGGACGCGGGCGAGCAGGCGGACGAGATCGTCCTCGCCGCCCAATGCGAACACCGCGTCGATCAGGTCGTGGCGGACGCCGGCTTCGCGTTGCTGGACCTTGAGACGGTCGGCGAAGAAGGCGAACAGCACGCGGCTGTCGGTAACACCCTCCTCCACATATCGGGCAGCATCTTCATTGGCCCGGTCAGTAGCGTCTTGGATAAGGCGAAAAAACGCCTCCTGCCCCACTAGCTTACGGCTAATCGCTTCGTATTCAGCGATTGCCGGCCAGACTCGAGCCATAGGGCTTCGCTGCTGCCGGAAGTGAACATCCGCGCAAGCTTGAAAAAGCGGCTTTAACAAACCGAATTTCAAACCATTCGAGGCAATCAGCCTGATTATCCCTAGCGCAGCCCTTCTAAGCGCAAATGGATCCTTGGAACCTGTTGGCCGCTCATCAATCGTGAAGAACGCAGCAAGCGTATCCAGCTTGTCCGCCAAACTCACCGCCACCGTCACCGGCGCGGTCGGAACGTCATCCCCCTGCCCGACCGGCTTGTAGTGGTCGCGGATCGCTTCGGCGACCTGCGGGTCCTCGCCCTGCGCGGCGGCGTAATAGCCGCCGATCAGGCCCTGGAGCTCGGGGAACTCGCCGACCATGCCGGTGACGAGATCCGCCTTGGCGAGGCGCGCGGCGCGTTCGGCGAGGGCGGCGAGCTTCTCTCGATCCTCCCCGGCACGGGGAGGGGGACCGCCAGCCGCAGGCTGGTGGTGGAGGGGGCTATCCGCGGGCGGTGACGCTTGTGGCGCCCCCCCTCCACCATCGCTTTGCGATGGTCCCCCTCCCCGTTCCGGGGAGGATCGGACGATCCCCTCCTCGACCAGCCACCGCGCGAGCTTGGCGACGCGATCGACCTTGTCGGCGACTGTGCCCAATTTCTCGTGGAAGACGATCTTCTCGAGCTTGGGCTGCAGGTCCTCCAGCCGCGTCTTCAGATCGG
>JASLBO010000287.1 GCA_030146605.1 Sphingomonas sp.
CCAGACCGAAGCCGGCAGCGCCGGCCTCCCGCCCCGGCGCCAACGGGTCGGGCGCCACCCCGCCGACCGGGAGCAGAAGCAGGTCCTTCGGCCGCACCGCGCGCATCGCCGTGAGGATCGGGGGGCGCGATCCCTCGGCGGGGAACAGCTTGAGCGCCGTCGCTCCGGCCTCGATCGCGGCAAAGGCTTCGGTGGGGGTGACGACGCCCGGGAGCGAGACCATGCCCGCCGCGGCGGTGGCGGCGATCACGCGGACGTTGGCGTTGGGCGAGATGACCATCGTGCCACCCGCTGCGCGGACCTGCTCGACCTGGCTCTCGCGAAGCACCGTGCCGGCGCCGATCACGGCCCGGCCCTCGAAGCGGCGGGCCAGCCTGGCGATGCTGTCGAGCGGATCGGGGGAATTCATCGGGACTTCGATCAACGTGAAGCCGGCATCGACCAGCGCATCGCCGATGCCCTCGACTTCATCGGGCTTCACCCCGCGGAGAATGGCGATCAGCGGACAGCGCGCGAAGGCGGCGTCAAAGGCGGGAACGTGGCTCATTGCTTCACAATCTCGTTGATGCCCGCGACGAACGCGGCATGGCTGTCGATCAAACGCGCAGCGCGGCCATTGGCCTCGATCGCCGCGCAATAGAGTCCGCCGAGCCCCGGATCGGCGAGGATATGGACGGTGTCGTGCCCCGATGTGGCGAGGCGCGCGGCGACATCCGCGCCGATCAGGAGCCCGCTGGCATAGGAAGTGGCATCGGCGTCGTCGCGCCGGCCGAGCATCTTCGCGGCGCGGATGCCGAACAGCGAAGCGGCGAGGTCGCGCCGCTTGCCCTCCTCCACGCCTTCGAGAAACGCAGCGCCGGGCATCACTTCGCCGCCCAGCTGCGCGGCGAGCAAGCCGTGCTTGCGCAGCAGCGCAAACAGCTCGCCGGTCATCGCGGTAACGAAATCGGCGACCTTGCCATGCTCCATCTCGACCCATTTGCAGTGCGTGCCCGGCTGGGCGAGCAGCGAATTGGCCGGAACCAGCCCGGCCGCGACGGCACCGAGCAGCTGGACTTCCTCGCCGCGCATCACATCCGGGCGGCCGCCGACCAGAGTCGAGATGCCGGGGATGATCGCGGTGCGCTGATCGATCCACAACAGCCCCGCCGCGAGTTCGGCCACGCCGGCGGGCGCGGCGACATAAGGCGCCGGCCGCCAGCCGAGGTTCGAGCCGACCATGCCCGCCAGCAGCATCGGCAAGTCGCCGAAGCGGACGCGGATCGCCGCCGCCTCGGCGGGGAAATCCTCGACAGCAGTCACCCCGCGATCGTCGCGCCCGGTCTCGACGACCGCGCCGCCATCGATCAGGAACACGCGCCGGTTGGTCGTGCCCCAGTCGATTGCGAGGAAGCGGCTGCCGAAGCTCACCACCAGGTCGCGTACAAGGCGATGAGGATCACGATCACGCCGATGCCGGCGATGTTGAATGCCGCGGTGGTGCGGAAGGTCACGCCCTCCATCGTCACCCGATTGGCGTCGCCGCGGCCGCGGAAGATCAGCGACACCGCCATGGCGAGGAACAGGCTGACCACGAACACGAACATCATGCGATTCATGAACGGCAGCAGATAGGCGTTGAGAGCTTCGGGCAGCCACGGCGCCGGCACCGAATATTTGAGCAAGGTCGAGAGCAACACCGAGGTGAGCGCGGCAACGATCGCGCCGGCTTCGGTGGCGGGCTTCCAGAACAGGCCGAGCAGGAAGATCACCGTGATCCCCGGCGTGAAGAAGCCCGAGAATTCCTGGATGAACTGGAATGCCTGGTCCGACTGACCGATCAGCGGCCTGGCAGCGACGATCGCGACCACCACGGCGATCGCGGCGACGATGCGGCCGACGAGAACGAGGTGCTTCTCCTGCCCCTCGACCACGGCGATGCCGTCTTCGCCGCGGGTCTTCATGCCGCGCGCCTTGGCATAGAGATCGAGGGTGAAGATCGTCGCGATCGAATTGATCTTGGAGGCCGTCGACGCGATGATCGCCGCGATCAATGCCGCGAAGACCAAGCCGAGCAGGCCAGGAGGCAGCAGCTTCATCATCGTCGGATAGGCTTCGTCGGGCTTGGCCAATTCGGGCGCGAGCACCACCGCGGCGATGCCGGGGAGGACGATGATCACCGGCATCAGCAGCTTGAGATACGCGGCGAACACCACACCCTTCTGCGCTTCGCCGAGGTTCTTCGCGGCCAGCGCCCGCTGGATGATATACTGGTTGAAGCCCCAATAGCTGAGGTTGGCGATCCACATGCCGCCGACCAGCACCGCGATGCCGGGCAGATCCTTGTAGAACGGATTGTCCTGCGCGAGGATCATGTCGAAATGCGCCGGCGCGCGCTCGGTGAGCACGTTGAAGCCCGCGAGAACGCCCTGATCCCCACCGATCTGGTTGAGCGTAAGATACGAGACGACGAGGCCGCCCATCACCAGCAGGGTGACCTGGACGATGTCGGTAAGCGCCACGGCCTTGAGCCCGCCATAGAGCTGATAGAGCAAGGCGAAGCCGCCGAGTCCGATCAGCGCCGCGGTCTGATCGACGCCCGCCACCTTGTTGACTGCGATCGAGCCGAGCCAGATGATCGAAGTGAGGTTCACGAAGATGTAGAGCGCGAGCCAGAACAGCGCCATCAGCACCGGGAGCACGCGGCCGAACCGCTGCTCGAGGAACTGCGGCATCGTGTAGATTTCGTTCTTGAGGAAGATCGGCAGGAAGTATTTGCCGACGATCAGCAGGGTCAGCGCCGCCATCCATTCATAGGAGGCGATCGCGAGGCCGATCGCATAGCCCGAACCGGCCATGCCGACGATCTGCTCGGCGGAGATATTGGCGGCGATGAGCGACGCGCCGATCGCCCACCAGGGCAGCGACTTCGACGCGAGGAAATAGTCCGACGTGTCCTTGGTATGCCCCGCTTTCTCGCGGCTCACCCACTGCGCCAGACCGAATATGCCGATGGCGTAAACGATTACGACGAAGAGATCGATGTTCGACAGACTCGTCATGGCTTCCTCCCTGCCCCGGGCCCGGCGGCTCTTGCCGCGCTCTCCTGCCCGCCATGCCACCCGATCCGGCGGCGCTGTTCATTTATCGTATTTATTGGACTTGTCCAGCGCCGCCACTGCGCTAACGTAGGTCAAACAAGACGTGGAGAGGGTCCAGACATCGTTGTCGGGATCGATCAAGGGGCGGCAGTCGATGTCGAACAACTATCCGCAACTGGGCGCGGAGGATGCCCGGCCCCAGCTGGGGCGCAATCTTACGTACGGCATGCTCGACAGCCTTGGGCGGGCGATCGTAACCGGGCGCTATGAACGCGAAGCGTTCCCGACCGAGGCCGAACTCGCCAAGCAGCACGGTGTCAGCCGTTCGGTGACGCGTGAAGCCGTGAAGATGCTCACCGCCAAGGGTTTGCTGAGCGCCCGCCCGCGCCAGGGCACGGTGGTGCAGCCGGCGACCAACTGGAATCTGTTCGACACCGACGTGCTGCGCTGGCTGCTCGAGCGGCAATTCTCGGTCGAGCTGCTGCGCCAGTTCAACCAGTTGCGCGTGGCGATCGAGCCCGAGGCGGCGGCGCTGGCGGCGCGCGTCGCCACACCCGAAGACCTGGCGCGGATCTCCAACGGGCTCCAGCGCATGGAATCGGCCGAACAGGGGAATGACGACACGCTGGAGGCCGACATCGCCTTCCACGTCGCGATCCTGCGTGCATCGGGCAACCCCTTCTACGCGCAGTTCCGCGACGTGGTGGGCACCGCGCTCAGAACCTCGATCCGCTTCACCAACCGGCTGAAGGGCCGCACCGCAAATGTCGCCGACCATGCCGCGGTGCGCGACGCGATCGAGGCGCGCAATCCGCAGGCCGCGCGCGACGCGATGCGCGCGCTGATCGGCGACGTGCTCGACCTGATCGACGATGTCGAAGCGCGCGAGGCGCAAGGCTGAGCCTTCATGGTGGTCCGGCTCGCCCGATCCGGGGAATCACTCTCACTCCAGGTGCCCGAAGCATCTAGTGCCAGGCATTCGGAAGCAGACGAAAATACCGTAGTAATGCGGACGACAGCGTCGGGCCTACGGAATTATATGAGGTTCCCTGCACTTAACCGTCTGTGACTCCTCCTATGATGGCATTGATGACCGGTAACACCGACCCGCGGAAGCGAGGGACGGGTTTGCTGGCGGCCGCAGTTGCGGGCGCTCTGCCGGCACTGTTGTTACGGAGTCAAAGATGTCTTTGCAGAACATCCCCATTTCGCGAAAGCTCGCCGGGGCCTTTGCCGCGCTGATCGTGATCTTCGCCACGGTGGGCACGATCGTGTTCATGAACCTGTCCGCGATGGCCATCGCGACCGGCGACAAGGAACGCTCGCTTCGGGGGATGGAGACCAGCCAGAAGCTGCTCAGCGGCGTGCTCGAGCAGCAGAACGCCGCACGCGGCTTCGCCATCCTCGGCAAGGACGAGTTCTTCAAGACCTATGAGGAGAATGGCGAGAAGTTCTTCAAGACGGTCGACGAGTTCAAGGAATATTCGACCTCCAAGGAACAGCATGCCCGCGCCGACCAGCTGATCGTCAACGTCAAGGCGCTGCGCGAGAAGCTCGACAACATCATCCGGCTGGCGCGCAACCCCGCGACCCGCGGCGAGGCCGGCGCGCTTTCGGGCGTCAAGATGCTGGGCGAGATCCGGCCGCTGATCAAGGAGATCGCGAGCACGCAGGAGCAACGCGTCGAGGAAAAGATCGCGCATGAAGGTGCGGCAATCGCTGCCGCCAAATGGGCGATCTGGATCGGCGGCGCGCTGGCGGTAGCGCTGGCGGTGCTGCTCGGCTGGCTGCTCTCGCGCCTGATCGTCGCGCCGGTGGCGCAAATGACCGGCGTGATGAACACGCTGGCGAGCGGCAACAACGCGGTAGAGGTTCCCGGCACCACACGCGGCGACGAGATCGGCGCGATGGCCAAGGCGCTGCTCGTGTTCCGCGAGGCTGCCATCGACAAGGAAAAGTCCGACGCCGCCAAGAAGATCGCCGATGCCGAGCAGCAGCGCGTCGTCGAGATACTCGAGGCGAATCTGGGCAAGCTGGCACACGGCGACCTGACCAGCCAGATCAACGAAGCCTTTTCGCCGACCTATGAGTCGGTGAAGGTCAACTTCAACGCCGCGGTGACCGAGTTGCGCAATCTGATCGGCACCGTGATGGAGAGCGCCGCGACGATCCGCACCGGATCGGGCGAAATCGCCCAGGCCTCCGAGGATCTCGCGCGTCGCACCGAAGCCAATGCCGCCAGCCTCGAACAGACTTCGGCAGCGGTGACCCAGATGGACGGCCGCCTCAAGGCGACCGCCGCGTCCGCGGGACGTACGGTCGATCGCGCCGACGGCGCCAAGGGCATCGATTCGGTCATCGAAGGTCTCGACAAGATCGCGTTCCAGACGCGCGTTCTCGCGATGAACGCCGCGGTCGAAGCGGGTCGTGCGGGAGAAGCGGGCCGCGGGTTCGCCGTCGTCGCCGATCTCGTCTCGGCGCTGGCGATGCGTTCCGAAGAGGAGGCCGCGCGGGCGCGCGACCAGCTCACCGCGACCCAGACCGACATCGTCGGGGCAGTGGAGATGGTCAGCAAGGTCGATCGCGCGCTCGCCGACATTTCCGGCGATGTCAGCGAGGTCCACACCCTGCTTGGCCAGATGGCGTCGGACAATCTGGCCCAGTCGACTGCGATCAGCGAGATCAGCGTTGCGATCGGAACGATGGATCAGTCCACCCAGCAGAATGCCGCGATGGTCGAAGAAACGTCGGCCGCCGCGCGCAATTTGAGCGGCGAAGTCGCCGCGCTCAGCGAGCAGGCGTCAAGGTTCAACGTCGGCGGCGTGCGTCAGGCGGCGACACGCGCAAGCGCGCCGGCAAAGGCTGGGGCCAAGGCCGACGGCTATGTCTCGCCGGTGCGGGCGCTGCCGGTGACCGCGATGGCGAGCGGCGACTGGGCTTCGTTTTAGGCACTTCGATCCTCCCTCGCTTCGCGAGGGAGGATTTAGTCACCTCATCTTGATCGGCAGGATCACGCCATCGTCGCGATAGTCGATCGGCTGGATCGCGACGCGGCGGTCGCCATTATAGGGGCCGTCGCCGATCTGGCCTTCCCAGCGGTGATAGGCGATGTACCATTTGCCGTCCTTCGGGTCCTCGAAGAAGCTGTGGTGGCCGGGGCCGCGATAGCGCCGGTCGCCGGTCAGAAGTGCGCCGCCATAACGCCACGGCCCGGTCGGCGAGAGCGCGACCGCGTAATGGACCTGGTAGCTCGCATCGTTCCACCGCCCCGCCGAGTAAGACAGATAATAGATGCCCTTGCGGTAATGCATGAAGGCGCCCTCGGTGAAATTGGGCGGGGTATCGACCTTCACTTCCTGATCGAGGCTGACCATGTCGGGCTTGAGCTTCCACACCCGCAGCGTCGCGCCGGCGCTGCCGCCGGCATAGAGATAGGGTGTCTTGCTTTTCGGATCGACGAACACCGCGGGGTCGATCGCCTCGAACCCCTTGCCGCCGGTGACCAGAGGCTTGCCGCTGTCGGTGCAGGGACCCGCCGGCCCCTTGCAGGTGGCGACGCCGAGGCGGCTGGGGGTCGGGTTTTGCGGCCCGACCGAATAATAGAAATACCAGCCGCCATTCGCCTGGACCATGTCGGGCGCCCAGAGGAAATGCTGCGGCGCGCGGTCGTCATCCGCCCAGGCGATGTTCCGGAGCCGGATCAGCGGCTCGCTTCTGGTCCATTTGACCCGGTCGGTCGACGACCAGGCCGACAGTCCGTCGCCGCCGGTGGGATAGATCCACCAGCGCCCCTCGGCGAACTCGATATCGGGATCGGCCCCGTTGAAGACCGACTTCACTTCCTGCGCCGACGCTGCCGGCGGGAGCCCCGCCAGCAGCGCCGCGATCAGCACGAGCGCGCGCATCATTTGCCTGCAGGCACCATGCCCTTCGGTGCGGCGGCGAGGCGCCGGATCAGGTCGACCTCCGCCTGGCGATAGGGCTTGCCGTCGGCGCGGAACACTTCGTGGAACCAGATCGTCGGCTCGTCATAGGTATAGGGCTTCTTCCAGCTGTCCCAAGGCAGCCGGGTCTGCGACTTGCCGTCGACGAAGCCCCAGTTGATCATCGCGATATTGTATTTCTTGCCCAGCGGCAGCGAGCCGTCGAAGGTCGAGCCGTTGCCGCGCGCCATATATTCGGTACACAATACCGGGCGGCCATAGCTCAGCATCTGCTTCGCGCGGCGCTCCCATTGCTCGGGCCAGTTGTAATCATGGAAGCTCAGCACTTCCGAACGGTCGAGCTGGATCTTCTCGACTGCGTCGAGGCTCGAGCGCTTGTCCCAGGTCTCGCCGATCCATACGCCGCTGGTGAGCGGCTGGGTGGGGTCGACCGCATAAGCGGCGTCGAACACGCGGCCGAGCAGCCCGGCGACGAGCTCGGTCTTGTTCGGCGTCGGCTTGTAATTGCCGCCCCCGCCATTGTTGGGCTCGTTCCACACGTCCCATGCGGCGATGCGGCGGTCGTTCCTGAAGGTCCCGACGACGTCCTTCACATAAGCGAGCAGCTTGGGATATTGGCTGCGGTCGGCGAGCCGCGCGGCCCCGGGCGCCTGGAACCAGCCCGAATTGTGCACGCCGGGGATCGGCGGGCGCTGGCGGCCCGAGACGGGGTCCGGATCCCAGCAGCTGTCGAACAAGACGAACATGATGCGGATCTTGTGCTTGTCGGCGATCGCGAGGAACTGGTCCATGCGGCGCTTGAGGCCCTCGGCATCCTCTTCCCACAGCATGTTGTGGAGATAGACGCGCATCGTGTTCATGCCGATCGACTGCGCCCAGCCGAGCTCCTGATCGATCGTGGCGGGATCGAAGCTGTCGGCCTGCCACATCTCGAACTGGTTGATCGCAGTGCGGGGATTGTAATTGGCGCCGACCATCCAGGGCTGGCGATCGTACCAGGCGTTGGCCTGCGCCTTGGTCCAGGCCTCGCGCGCTTCGGCGGGAGCAATGCCGGTGGCGAGAACGAGGGCAGATGCGGCGAGAAGAAAAGTACGGCGGATCATATTCTGTCTCCCGGATCAGCGGCGAGCCGCGGTCGCGCCGCTGCTCAATTTGTAGGTCATCACGTTGCGATAGGTCTGGCCGGGCTCGAGGCGCGCCTCGGGGAAGCCCTTCTGGTTGATCGCGTCGGGGAAGATCTGCGGCTCCATCACGATCGCGTCGCCGCCGCGATAGATCTTGTCGGCCTTGCCCGAGAAGGTGCCGTTCAAAAAATTGCCCGAATAGAATTGCAGCCCCGGCTGGTTCGACCAGAGCTCGTAGCTGCGGCCCGAGGCGGGATCCTGGACCCGGGCCATCAGATGCTGGGTGTTGGTCACCTTGCGGCCGATCACCCAATTGTGATCATAGCCGCGGCCATAGACCATTTGCTTGTCGCGGGCGTCGCGGACGCGGTCGCCGATCACGCGGGGCTTGCGGAAATCGAACACCGTGCCGGCTACCGGGCGCAACTCGCCGGTGGGAATCAGGGTCTCGTTGACCGGGGTGATCGAATCCGCGGGAATCGTGACGATGTGCCCCATCGCGCCGTTGGCCGAGCCTTCGCCCGACAGGTTCCAATAGGCGTGGTTGGAGATGTTGACGATCGTCGCCTTGTCGGTGGTCGCGACGTACTCGATCGTGTGGTTGTTGGCCTCGTCGAGGGCATAGGTGGCGTCGACGGTCAGCGTGCCGGGATAGCCTTGGTCGCCATCGGGGCTGACATAGCGCAAGGTCACCGACGCGGCCGGGCCGTTCTTCACCGAGACGACATCCCAGAGCACCTTGTCGAAGCCGACGGTGCCGCCGTGGAGCGCATTGGTGCCGTCGTTGAGGGGCGTCTGATATTCGCGGCCGTCGAGCTTGAAGCGGCCGCCGTTGATGCGGTTGGCGAAGCGGCCGACGGTGGCGCCGATGAAATTGGGGTATTTCAGATAATCGCCAATCGTGTCGTGGCCGAGCGCGATATCGGCTTTCTTGCCGGCGCGATCGGGCATCACCAGCGACTGGATCGAAGCACCGTATGCGATGATGTTCGCCGACACGCCGCGGGCGTTGGTGAGCAGCACCGCATCGACGGTGCGACCGTCGGGCAGCTTGCCGAATGTCCCGCGTTTGGCGGTGGCGGCGTCGGCGGCGGGGGCGGCGATAGTCATGGCGACGACTACTCCCAGGGCTGCGAACGTCTTCATTATCTCTCTCTCCCTCGTTTCTTGTTCTTGGAAATCAGTGGCTGTCGCGCGGAATGCCCTTTGTCTGGGCGATTCGCTGATATTTTACCGCGAGCTCGAGGACCGCGCCGGTATCGAACTGACCCACCAGATTGCGGTGGATTTCCTGCCACGGCGTCTGCGATTCGGGCACGTAATCGATCGCCAGCGCTTCGCGGCGGCGGGCGATCTCGGCCGGGTCCACGAGCATGTCGGCGGTGCGGTTCTTGAGGTCGATGCGGATGCGATCGCCGGTCTGGACGATCGCGAGCCCGCCGCCCACCGCGGCCTCGGGCGCTGCGTTGAGGATCGAAGGCGAGCCGCTGGTGCCCGACTGGCGGCCGTCGCCGAGGCACGGCAATGCGTGGACGCCCGCCTGGATCAGGGCGGTGGGCGGACGCATGTTCACCACTTCGGCGCCGCCGGGATAGCCGACCGGGCCGGCGCCGCGCATGATCAGGATCGAATTGGTATCGATGCCCACCGAAGGATCGTCGATGCGGTGATGATAGTCCTCGGGGCCGTCGAACACGACCGCAACGCCCTCGAACGCCTCGGGGTCGTCGGGATTGCTGAGATAGCGCGCGCGGAATTCGTCCGAGATCACGCTCAATTTCATCACGGCATTGTCGAACAGATTGCCCGACAGAACGGTGAGGCCCGCGGCGGGCTTCATCGGCGCGTCGAGCGGGAAGATCACGTCGGTATCCTCGCACTCGGCAGTCGCGACATTGTCGGCGACGGTCTTGCCGTTGACGGTCAACGCGCTGCCGTCGATCAGCCCGGCGCGGAGCAATTGCCCCATCACCACGGGGACGCCGCCGGCACGATAGAAATCCTCGCCGAGATATTTGCCGGCGGGCTGGAGGTTGACGACCAGCGGGATGTCCGAGCCGTGCTCTTCCCAATCGGTCAAGCTGAGCTCGACGCCGATATGGCGGGCGATCGCGTTCAGGTGGATCGGCGCGTTGGTCGATCCGCCGATCGCCGAATTCACCCGGATCGCGTTCATGAAGGCAGTGCGGGTCAGCACGTCGGAAGGCTTTCGGTCGGCATGGACCATCTCGACGATCTGCAGGCCGGTGCGATACGCATTCTCCTGCCGGTCGCGATAGGGCGCGGGGATCGCCGCCGAGCCGGGCAGCGACATGCCGAGCGCTTCACACAGCGAGTTCATCGTCGTCGCGGTGCCCATCGTATTGCACCAGCCGGTCGACGGCGCCGAGGAAGCGACGAGCTTGAGGAAGCCCTGATAGTCGATCTCGCCGGCGGCGAGCATCTCGCGCGCCTTCCACACGATCGTGCCCGAGCCGGTGCGCTCGCCCTTGAACCAGCCGTTGAGCATCGGGCCGACCGACAAGGCGATCGACGGGATGTTCACCGTCGCCGCCGCCATCAGCGCCGCGGGCGTGGTCTTGTCGCAGCCGATGGTGAAGACGACGCCGTCCATCGGATAGCCGTACACCGCCTCGACGAGGCTCAGATATTGCAGGTTGCGATCGAGCCCCGCGGTCGGGCGCTTCCCGGTTTCCTGAATCGGATGCGTGCCGAATTCGAGCGCGATGCCGCCCGCTTCGCGAATGCCTTCCTTGACGCGCTTGGCGAGTTCGAGATGATGGCGGTTGCACGGCGCGAGATCGCTGCCGGTCTGGGCGATGCCGATGATCGGCTTGCCCGACTGTATCTCCTCGAGGCTGATGCCGAAGTTGAGATAGCGCTCGACATAAAGTGCAGTCATGTCGGGGTTGGCAGGATTATCGAACCAGGCGCGCGACCTCAGCGGCGGACGTCCGCCATTCGAACCATTTTCCGCGTCGCTCATTCACCTCTCCGGTGGGTAATATGCTTGTACCAGGCCGCCGCATTGTTCGCGCCGGCCGTGCCGTGCGGGCTTGATACCGGCAGTGCGGGGCAATAGGAAGAGCATATATATCTTATAAAAGGAAGTGCAGAGGATGGCGGAGACCAATTCGCAGCGGATCCGGCTTGGGCTTGTCGGGATCGGCAAAATCGCGCGCGATCAGCACCTCCCTGCCCTTGCGGCGGATTCCCGCTTCGAACTGGCGGCAACCGCCAGCCGTAATGCACAACTCGACAACGTCCCCGGATATCCCGACATGGCCGCAATGATCGCGGGCGGGCACGAACTGACTGCGGTTTCGCTCTGCACCCCGCCGGATGGCCGCTACGAACAGGCCGTGATCGCGATCGACGCCGGGCTGCACGTGATGCTGGAGAAGCCCCCGGCGACGACGCTGACCGAGATCGCCGCACTCGCCGATCGCGCGAAGGCGAAGGGCGTGGTGCTGTTCACCACCTGGCATTCGCGCGAGGCCGCCGGGGTCGAGCCGGCCAGGGCATGGCTGCAGGGCAAAAGCATCGAGGCGGTGCGGATCACGTGGCGCGAAGACATCCGCCGCTGGCACCCCGGACAGGAATGGATCCTCGCCGCAGGGGGCTTCGGCGTGTTCGATCCGGGCATCAACGCATTGTCGATCGCGACCAAGATCCTGCCCGATCCGCTGCTGCTCGACTCCGGCTGGATGGAAGTGCCCGAGGGCCGCGGATCGCCGCTCGCCGCCGAACTGAAGATGCGCAGCGGCAACGCCAGGGTCGATGTGGTGCTCGACTTCCTTCAGACCGGGCAGCAGACCTGGGATATCGAAGTCGATACCGACGCGGGCACGCTGCGGCTCGGCATGGGCGGGAGCATCCTGCAGCTGCCGGGCGAGGACGAGCAGAAGGCACCCGACCGCGAATATCCCCGGCTCTATGCGCGCTTCGCCGAACTGGTGGCGTCGGGGGAAAGCGATGTCGACGTGCGGCCGCTGCAGATCGTGGCGGACGCCTTCATGATGGCCGAGCGGCGAGTTACCGCGCCTTTCGCTTTCTAGAAGCTGGTCTCGGCCCTTCCCCGGCAGGGAGGGGACCGGGGCTCGGCGGCGCCGTAGCAGCTCCCATAGTGTGACCTCCACGCCACGCCTCGCCATTTTTCTTGAACGCCGTCTTATTGATATGATTAATCACTTGTCAGGGGTTGGCGGCGGTTGCATAGCGCCGGCCTGAACAGAGAGGCTCGCCAAGAGTCCTGCTCGTAATGTGCCAGGGGAGGTATACGATGCGCCTGAAGTCCGTGATTCTAGCTTCGACTTCGATCTTCATTCTCGCGGGAGCCGCGCCGGCCTTCGCCCAGACCGAGGGAACGCCCGCCGCGCAGGCGGATGCGGCTGTCCAGGCCGATACGACTGCCGCCGAGACCACCGCACCGGATCAGGCCGAGCAGGACATCGTCGTTACCGGCCTGCGCCGCAGCCTCGAGACCTCGCAACGCATCAAGCGCGAGTCCGAGGGCATCGTCGATGCGATCGTCGCCGAGGATATCGGCAAGCTGCCCGACACCTTCGCCTCTTCGGCGCTCCAGCGCGTCGCCGGGGTCAACGTGACCCGTGGTGGCGGTGAAGCGGCAGGTGTGACGGTCCGCGGTCTGCCTGACCTGACCACCACTTATAACGGCCGCCAGATTTTCACTGCCGAGGGCCGCTACGTCCAGATCCAGGATTTCCCGGCCGGCACCGTCGCCGCGCTGGAAGTGTACAAGTCGGGCCTCGCGCCGCAGATCGAAGGCGGCATCGCCGGCGCGGTCAACGTGCGCGGCCGCAAGCCGTTCGACTTCAACGGCTTCGAGCTTTCCGGCTCGCTCAATTATGTGCATTCCGAACAGTCGCAGCGCGGAGCCCCGAACGGCAATTTGCTGATCAGCAATCGCTGGGACACCGGCATCGGCGAGATGGGGCTTCTGGTGAACGCCTCCTATGTCGGCATCAACTTCCTCGATGCGACGCGCGAGCAATCGCTGGTGATCGCCACCACCAACGTGGTCAACGGGGACGGCACGATCTCGAACTACGCGCCGGGCTCTCCAGCCGGTCTGCGCTTCCCGGACGCGCAGGGTAATTTCCTCGGCTATGGCGACCGCTACCGCCCGTCGGCAAATGCCGCCTTCCAGTGGAAACCGACGCCCGAACTCGAGATCTACGCCGACGGCCTTTACCAGGGCTTCCGTTCGAAAGACTATAACCGCTGGATGTTCATTCCGATCTTCGGCGGCTCCTCCGTCCCGAACGTTTCGAACGGCCTCACGCTGACGAACGTGACGACGCGCCCCGGCAGCAACCAGATCTCGAGCGCGACCATCAGCGGCGCGGCCAACCCCGATGGCTGGACGGGCTCGTTCAACGGCAAGACCGACACCTATCAGGCAGGCGGCGGCCTCATCTGGACGCGCGACCGGCTGCGGGTCTCGGCGGACGTGGCCTATACCGACAGCCAGTACACCGCGGACAACGTCAACGTCGATTATTCGATGGTCGGCTCGTCGATCCGCAATGTCCAGTTCGATGCCGCGCAGGACGGCGGGCCGACCCAGACCTTCGTCAACTACGACATCACCAATCCCGCCAATTTCACCACCCGCGGCCTTTGGCAGGAGCGTTCGGTGGTGACCGGAAAGGACTGGCAGGCGCGTACCGACCTGTCCTACGATATCGACCTCGGCTTCCTGAAGCGGCTGGACGTCGGCATCCGCTACGCCGACCGCAAGGCCGGTCGCGATCTCGGCAATTTCTACGCCAACGGCCAGGGGATCGGCGTGTCGCTGACCTCGCTGCCGGGCGCGGAGGTGCGCACCAGCCTGCCCGGCTTCACCTACAACAGAACCCAGCCCAACGTCTTCTATGCCACACTCACGCGCGACAGCATCCGCGATAACCTGACCGAGCTTCGCTCCTTCTTCGGTGCGCCCGCGGGCCAGCCGGCCTTCAATCCGTCCGAGAATTTCCGCGCCAACGAAAAATCCTATGCCGCCTATGCGCAGCTGAAATACGGCTTCGACCTGGGCGGCACGGTGATCGACGGCGTCGTCGGGCTGCGCGCCGTCAAGACCAAGACCAAGATCGATGGCTTCTCGCGCGTCGAGGCCCCGGGG
>JASLBO010000344.1 GCA_030146605.1 Sphingomonas sp.
ACATTGATATTGGCCTCGGCAAGCGGGCCAAAGATCGCCGCGACCGCACCCGGCTGGTCGGGCACCGCGGTCAGGGTGATCTTGGCTTCGTTCTTGTCGTGCGCGATCCCGGTGATCAGCTGGCGTTCCACGTCTTCTACCTCCTCTTCGCCGACGATCATCGTGCCGGGCAATGTATCCGCCATAGGGGCATCGTCGCCGGTGAACGACGAGAGCACCTGCACGCGAACCTTTTCCTTCATTGCAAGCCCCACCGATCGCGTCTGCAGCACCTTGGCGCCGACGCTGGCGAGCTCGAGCATCTCCTCGTACGTCACCTTGGCGAGCTTGCGCGCACGGGGCACGATACGGGGATCGGTGGTATAGACGCCGTCGACGTCGGTGTAGATGTCACAGTGATCGGCCTTGATCGCCGCTGCGACCGCCACTGCCGAGGTGTCCGATCCGCCGCGGCCCAGCGTGGTGACGCGGTTGGTGCCGTCGTCGGTGACGCCCTGGAAGCCGGGAATCACCGCCACTTCGCCCCGCGACCAGCCATCTTCGAGCCCCTGCGCGTCGATCGACTGGATGCGCGCCTTGGCGTGCGCGGCGTCGGTGTGGATCGCCACCTGCGATCCCAGCCACGAGCGCGCCGGCACGCCGATCGCCTGGAGCGTCATCGCCAGCAGCCCGCTGGTCACCTGCTCGCCGCTCGACACGACGACATCATATTCGCGCGGATCGTAGAGCGAGCTCGCCTCGCGGCAGAAGCCGACCAGCCGGTCGGTCTCGCCCGCCATCGCCGAGACGACCACCGCCACCTGGTTGCCCGCGTCCCATTCGCGCTTGATCCGCGCGGCGACACTGCGGATGCGCTCGATGCCGGCCATCGAGGTGCCGCCGAACTTCATCACGATGCGTGCCATGTCGGGTGCTTGTTTCCAGGCCTTGGGAAGGATGGACCGGCCTGATAGGAGGCGACCATGGCGAACGCAACCAAAGCAACTGTTGACCGGCATGAAGCTGAGCATTTCGGCAAGCTCGCGGCCGACTGGTGGAATCCGAAGGGTTCCTCGGCGATGCTCCACCGGCTCAACCCGGCGCGGCTGGCTTATGTCCGCGAAGCGATCGACGCGCATTGGGACGGCGACGGCATGTCGTTCGCGCCGCTGGCCGGCAGGACCGCGCTCGACGTCGGCTGCGGCGCGGGGCTGCTCGCCGAGCCGCTCGCCCGCATGGGCGCGAAGGTCACCGGGCTCGACGCCGCGCCCGAGAATATCGGCGCGGCCGGCGCGCACGCCGCCGTGATGGGGCTCGACGTGGAATATGTCGCCGGCGGGATCGAGGATCTGCCCGGCCGCCGCTTCGATCTGGTCACGTCGATGGAAGTGATCGAGCATGTCTCGAACCCGGCGGCGTTCGTCGCAGGGCTTGCCGACGCGCTCGCGCCGGGCGGACTGATGATCCTCTCGACGCCGAACCGCACGGCGCTGTCACGCCTCGCGATGATCACCTTGGGCGAAGGCAGCGGCGCGATCCCGAAGGGCACGCACGACTGGAGCCAGTTCCTCACGCCCGACGAGCTCACGGCCTTGCTCGAAGGCGCCGGGCTCTTGGTCTCCGATCTGCGCGGCCTCGGCTTTTCGCCGGCGCGAGGCTTCGTGCTCAGCGACGATACCAGCCTCGATTATCTGGTCACCGCGCGCCGCGCCTGAACGCTATTGCCCCATGTCGAGCACCGCGACCGGACCCAGATCGAGGACGTGCTTGCCGGTGTTGATGTGGAAGGCGGCGCCGACCGCCCCGGCGGGATAATCCTTGTCCGCCTTGCCCGCGACCTGCAGGAACTGCCACTCCGCCGTCGCATCGAAGCTCTTGGCGAAGATCGCGGTGTAAGGCGCGCTCGAAAGCTGGAGCTGCGCGGCGACTTTCGCACTCGGGGCTTCGGCTTTGCTAAGCCGGGCATAGAAGGCGATCACGATGCGATCTCCGGCTTTCACCGGCTTGATCAGCGGCACGTTGACGCCGATGCTCCACGGGTCGCCCGAGCCGGTCACCGCCAGCCGGAGCGCCTTCCCACCCTGCACCGCCTTGTCGTTCACCACCTTGGGCGCGGGCGTCAGTCCATAGACCTGGAAGCTCGCCGGATTGGTGTTGTTGACCACCTTCTCGGCGAGTGTGTCCTCGCTGGATTGCGCGTCCTGCGCGATCCCCGGCATGGCGAGCAGCGCCGGCACGGCAGCGCCCAATGCGAGTGCGATCCGCAAGTGCATGATTCCCCCCTCCTTATATTGTCGAAGGAGAGATTATGCCGCGCCGCTGCGCCGTCAACGGCGAAGTGATAGCGCTAACGCCAGGTTCAGAAGAGCCTGCCCCCGTTCGGGACATCCTTGCCCGGTCGGACGAGCACGACCTTGCCCGCCGCATCCGGAAAACCGAGCGTCAGCACTTCGGACATCACCGGCCCGATCTGGCGCGGCGGGAAGTTGACCACGGCGGCGACCTGCATCCCCGGCAGCTCCTCGAGTGCATAATGCTCGGTGATCTGCGCCGACGAGCGCTTGCGGCCGATCACCGGCCCGAAATCGATCACCAATTTGTACGCTGGCTTGCGCGCCTCGGGGAAAGCCAGCGCCTCGACGATCGTGCCGACGCGAATGTCGACGGCGAGGAACTGGTCGAAGCCGATCGTCTCGGCGGGCAGGGCGGCGGAATCGTGATTGACGTGCATGGCGCGCCTTTATCGCGTTGACGCGGCCTCGGCCAAGGCCGCTTCCACGATCGCCGGCCGCGCTTCCTCGCCGAGCTGCTCCATCGCGCATTGCCGGGGTGCCTTGTCG
>JASLBO010000350.1 GCA_030146605.1 Sphingomonas sp.
GCATTGAGGAGGCGCGCCGAGGGCTCAGGCGTGATCCGGAGGACTGGTCGGGCTTCTGTCGGCGGACCCGCTTTGTTGGCTGGACCAATCGGCACAGGGGCCTGCCCCGAGGGCCGTGCCGAGGGCACGCACCCGGTCGCCAGCATCGCGGTAACGAGCAATTTCGTAGCGGCCAGCCATGATCGTGATGTCAACGGAGAGGCCCATTTCTGGTCGAATGACGGCTTCTTTGGTGCCGACGTTCCTGTGCTGTCCAAGGCCTTTCGCTCTCCACCGGTTTCCGGGCGCACAAGCCCCGGATCCATGCCGCGGTTCCCGCACGCGTCTGCAAAAGTCAGATCCATTCTTCCAGGTAGCATCTGGCGAGCGAAGCGCGCCACTTGGCGAGCTTAAAGGTAAGGACCTGCATTACGGCTGCCAGCTCGGGACACGGGTACGATACCTGCCTGTGGCCGTCAGAAGCCGTAGGTCACCTCGAAGAAGCCGTAATGCGTATCGCCGTTATCCGGTGCGCGCGGCGCGTCCCGGAGGAACCGGCCTTTGGCGAGGACCGCGACGCCAGCTGACAGCCGGATGCTGTCCGGCTTCAGCCAGTAGCGGGCTCGCGCGTCGAACTGCGCGCCTGCGAAGCGCCCCGAGGCGCCCGTCGCGTCGTGCAGTCCCGTGCTGGCGAAGCTGTCCGTAACCGTATCGAGCCACAGCGGACGAGCCGCGACATAACCGTCCCAGCGCTTGTCGGGTTTCACTTCGAGCCGGACCTCCGGCGAGTTCAGATTGGCGCGACCGATCGCACCATAGAGGCTGCTGGGCCCATATTCGAAGACGCGCGCACCAAAGAGCGTGTCGAAGCGGTTGTACTTGCCGCCCGGCCGGTCGCCGCTCGCCCGGTCGTAGGCGATGGCGACGCGCGGGGACCAGGGGCCGGCAAAAGTGTAGCCGATGCTGGCATGCCCGAACCACGCGTTTACATCGACATTGGAGCGATCGCTGGCGGAAGTCGACGCGCGGGTGGTGCCGCCCTGCCATACCGCCTCGATTTCGAAGTCGACTGCGTTCGCTTCGGGCTTTTTGAGGAGCCGGAAGCCCCCGGTCCAGAGCCGGCGATTCCGGGTCGCGAAATTCTCCGCATCCCGCTCGAACAGGCGATAGATATAGGTCTCGAGGCTGACCGGGCCGATCACGTTCGCCTTGGTTATGCGCGCTCCGAAGAACTGCTGGTCAAGACGCTCGCGGTCCAGCTCGACGGCGTCGTCCAGGATTCCGTCACGGTCGTTCGGCCGGCGGTCCTGCGGCATCGTCCAGAACAGGGTCACACCGTCCCCTTTCGCGGGGCGCCAGTCGACGCGAACGCCGGTGAACGCGTTGGTCGAATTGCGGAAGTTCTGCTTCGACACCAGCCGCCGCGAGCCCCAGTCCATCGTCATGCGACCTGCCTGCAGCTCGAAATTACTGGCCAGTTCGCCGATCAGATAGGCCTGAATGGGCTCGATCGCGTTCACTTCCGTAGTGCCGATCGATGAGGGCTCGCGCTGGAAATAGACCCGAGCGTCCTGGATCTCGCCACCCAGCCGAACCGGCCCCGCATCATATTCGGCACGCAACTGGGCGCGAAGCATCAATGCGCCGGTGTCGGTGGCACCTGGCCGGAACTGGCCGTCGATCAGTTCGAGGCGCGCGCGGACGCTGCCTTCCACTTCGAGGTCGCCATCGTCAGCGGAAGCTGGCGTCGAGAGGAGAAGCAGCGACAACAATACGGGGCTTACTGAACGGATCATATCAACCTTCTCACGGGCAAGTGGCGACGGTCCGGATCGACTCCCCCGCCGTGTGCCAGCGGCGCCCGGAGGTCTTTCCTCAAGAAGCGAGGCCGCATTCGCGCCGGGGCAGGCGATCGGCGGTGATTGCACACCTTCTACTGTTCTTATAGAACAGAGGTGGCCACGACGCGGGATTGGGGCGCGATTTGCGACGTTGTCGCCGTCTGCTTTGGCGACCATGCCGCGTCGTGAACTGTGCTGCGCTCCCGAAATCGTCGCAGGCGCGTCGGCAACCGCGACCGATGCGCAGGGGCGGCTCTGACCCACCGGTGCGCGCTCGCGTTTGGCCGGGACGCGGGAAACTGGACGAGAGCACTGATCGCCGCGGCGTCTCATTGGCGACGGGGTGGAAGTGCACGGCCTTCGTAACTCGGCCCGGCCTTTCCAGACCATATCGACGCTTTCCACTCCGGTCATTCACCTGGATCTTACAGGGATGTCACCTACCGGGGGGATCAGGTGGAATGCGGAGCGATCCCTCCAGAAGTGACCCACGGTCACATCTTGTGCGCCCCGTCCTGAGCCGTCACGTCAAGCAACTACAACGAGCTATGCCGCGTCGATCCGCTCAGAGAGCCAGGTCCATTCTGGAAGCCAGAGCGAGCTTCTGGACGAGCTCGTCAGGGATGGCCTGGCTCAGCGAGAAGGTAACTCCAGTCTTGGTACACTTGAGCCCGGCCGCAGCAATGTCATCGGCATGCGACGCAATAGCGGAAGGAGAAATATAGAGACCGCATTGCTTGCTGAACGCTGCATAGCCCGCGATGATGGATCCACCTATCCTGAAGCCTGGCATTTTGTAGGCGATGACTTCTTCGGCTTCAGGCAGCGTACGCGCAAGTTGCGCACGCAATCGGAGCAGCAGAGGGCGAAGGTCTTGAGGAGCCTGAGCTATGTAGGCGTCGTGATCAGCAAACATGGTCAGAGAGCTTCCACTGGCGTGACATTCAAGGCAACGCGCACCATCTCACTGTGAGCCAGCTGGACGACTGGATCAAGCCGATCAGGAGAAATGTTCGTGATGGACACGTTAGCTGCCATTCGCCTTGACGGGCAGCTACCCCTTGTTTGGCGACCGGAAGCTGCCGGTCTGCAAATCACTCGATTTCTGCCGAGCGGTTTACGAATCTACAGCCCGGGTGAACACACCCCGCCGCTGCCAGGAAGAGCGGCCGCGACTTTGCGGAGAAACACCGACTGAAGATCAGAGCGACATCATCAGATTGGTCTTGGGCCTGGCAGAACGTTGCAAAACCCCGCGCCCCTCCCTGAACGGCCGACCGGTCATGCTTTGCTGCGCGGGGTTGATCCAGGGCTGCACAAGCGCTTTTAGGGGACGCATGGCCCCTGCCACCCTCATCCCGCACCTCGTGCGTATCGTAGCGGGCGCGGCGCTGCTCCTCGCAATCCTTTCCGCCACACCAGCCGAAGCCGCCGATCCCGCGCCGTTCGACCTCCCCGGGCCCGGACTTCGGGTGACCGTGGCGCGAGGAGGCTTGACGCTTCCAATCGCGCAGGTCCCCGAGCTCGCGGGCGGAGACCGGGTGGTGGTCTATGCCGACCTTCCCGAGGACCAGCGGGTCCGCTTCATCCTCGTCTCGGCCTTTTTGAGCGGCGCAACCAATCCACCGCCCAAGGACTGGATCGACACGGCCGAGACCTGGAAGCGCAAGGACAAGGACCGCGCGCTCACTCTCACCGTCCCCGAAGGCGCAAGACAGCTCGTCCTGTTCCTCGTGCCGGAAACGGGCGGCGCGAAGGGAACGATCACCGACGCGGTTCGGGGCAAGCCGGGCGAATTCGTGCGTGCCATCCAGGCGATCAACCAGGCATCGCTCGACCGCTCGCGTCTCAGCGCCTTCATCGGCGCGATCCGGACGCAGGAGAACAGCGATCCCGAGCATCTCAGACGCGTAGCCCCGACGCTCGCCCGAAGCCTAGCGATCAAGCTTAACGCCGAGTGCCTCGACAAGGTCGTCGAGTCTCAGGCCGCCTGTCTCCTCGAGAACCGCGACTCGCTCGTACTTGGCGATGTGCACAGCAGCTCCGTTGCCGAGACACTTGCGGGAGCTCCCGCCAACCTTGCGCTCCAGCTGAGCTACACGCGCGAGGCGGGCTTCGGTTACTACAGCCAATATATCGCCGTGGTGCGCGACATCGCCCGACTGTTCGGCGCCTTCAGCAATCCGCAGTTCCGCTACCTTCCCGCATTGAGCCTGCGCGAAGGCGAGAAGGTCGCGCTCGTCCTCAATGCGGCGCCTTCCTTCGCCAAGCCGAAATCGGTCCTCGTTGCATCGATGCCAGCGATTGGATCGGACAGCCCGCCCCGGCTGCGTGCATCAAGCGCCATGGCACTATGCGGTGTGGATCCGAACCTCGCACTTCCGGTCGAAGGTGCGCCGCTCATCTATTCGACCGAATATGTCCGGGACATGGTGCTTAGCCTCAAGGGCACCGATTTCTCCGTCCAGGCCCGCGCCGATCGCGGCGGCTATGTTCTGCGCGCACCGCTGGAGGCCGCCCGCTTCAAGGGGAGCATCGAGGGACGTCTGCACGGCAAGTGGGGGTATCAGCGCTTTACCGGCCCGACGTACACGCTAGAGTTTCCGGACGATGGCCCCTGGCGAACCTCGGAGGCTGCCACTCTGGTCGCCGGTCGGGAGAACAAGCTCGAGATCACCGGCACAGCGCCCGCATGCGTGTCAAGCGTCCTCATGCGGACCGGCGAGGATGCGCCTCGCCCGGTGGCATTCACCGCGCAGGGTGACGGCCGCCTGACCCTCGCGCTGCCGCTCAAGGATGTACGTCCGGGCGAGGTCAAGCTCGAGATCCATCAGATGGGGCGCAAGACACCCGCCACGATTTCGCTCCAGGCGTACCGCGAGGCAAGCCGCGTCAGCGAAGTGGTTCTTCATGCCGGCGACGCGCTGGGTGAGCTCATCGGCCAGAGGCTCGATCTTGTGGCGGGCGTCGAGATCGGCAAGCTGCACCTAAGGCCGGATGGCCTCACGCGCGAGAGCAGCACCGACAGACTGCGGCTCACCGGAGCCGGAGAAGGGCTGCCGGCAGGCGCAGCCACCGCCCGCGTGACGCTCAGCGACGGCCGAAGGCTGAAGCTCCCCGTGACGGTCCGCCCCGCACGCATCCGGATGC
>JASLBO010000357.1 GCA_030146605.1 Sphingomonas sp.
TCTATGCGGGCCAGTCGGGGACCGCCGCGTTCGGCCAGTCGAATCAAGTGAATCTGCTGCTTGCGCTGGCGGGGATAGTCACCACTGCGCCGTTGCTGCTGTTCGCCGCCGCGGCGAGACGCCTGCCGCTCGCGACCTTGGGGCTGCTCCAATATATCGCACCCTCGCTTCAGTTCGCCGAGGCGGTTTTGCTGTTCGGCGAGAAGGTGCACACCGTCCATATCATCACCTTCACGCTGATCTGGATCGGCTGCGCGCTGTACGCCTTCGATGCGATCCGCGCGGTGCGCGCGCCCGTCGCTCCGCTGCCGCGCGAATAATATTAAACTAAATGGTTGACTAACTCGTGTCGAGCCGGCAAGTTCAACCAGATGGTTGAACAACGCCTCGACACGACGTTTCATGCGCTCGCCGATCCCACCCGGCGCGGCATGCTCGCCACGCTCGCGCTCGGCGAGAAATCCATCGGTGAACTCGCCGAACCCTTCGCGATGAGCTTCGCCGGCGCCGCCAAGCACGTGAAGGTGCTGGAGGGCGCCGGGCTCGTCGCGCGGCGCAAGGTCGGCCGCAACCAGCTCTGTCGCCTCAATGCGGCGCCGCTGGCCGAGGCCGACAAATGGCTGCGGCAATGGGAGCAGTTCTGGAACCTGCGGCTCGACCGGCTCGAGGTTCTGCTGGCCACGGATGCAAAGGAGAAAAACGCATGAGCTATGTCGATGGCTTCGTGTTGGCCGTGCCCACCGTCAATCGCGAAACCTTCCGCGCGATGGCGCAGCGTATAGCGGAGGTCTTCACCGATCATGGCGCGCTGCGCGTGGTCGAGAATTGGGGCGACGACGTGCCCTTGGGCGAGCGCACCTGGTTTGCCCGCGCGGTCGATCTGCAGGAGGGCGAAACCGTCTGCTTCTCCTGGATCGAATGGCCGTCGAAAGAAACGCGCGACAAGGGCAACGCGGCGGTCGCCGCCGACCCGCGCGCCAATCAGGGTCCTGAAGAGATCGGCATCATGGATCCGAAGCGGATGATCTTCGGCGGCTTCGCCACTTTCGTCGATCAGCGGGCAGAGGGACAATGACCAAGGCGACACCCTTCCTGATGTTCCAGCACGGCAAGGCCGAGGAGGCGCTCGATTTCTACATGGCCGTCTTGCCGGACAGCCGCATCGTGTCGATCGAGCGCTTCGGGCCCGAAGGTCCGGGGCCGGCGGGCACGGTGTTGCGCGCGCATGTGGAGATCGCCGGCCAGCCGGTGATGGCGCATGACAGTTTCATCACCCATGGCTTCGATTTCACGCCGTCTTGGTCCTTTTTCGTCGATTGCGCCGACGCGGCCGAGACCGACCGGCTGTTCGCCGCGCTCGGCGAGGCGGGCCAAGTGCTGATGCCGCTCGACAATTACGGCTGGAGCAGCCGGTTCGGCTGGGTGTCGGACAGGTTCGGCGTCTCGTGGCAGATCAACCTGCAATGAGCCGCCCGGTTGTCGCGGTTACTCGCGATTTCGCCGCGCCGGCGACGCGGGTGTTCGACGCGTGGCTCGATCCTGCCGATGCCGGCCGCTTTCTGTTCGCCACCCCCGACGGCGAGATGATTCGCTGCGACATCGATCCGCGAGTCGGCGGCGGCTTCACGCTCACCGAGCGCAGGCCCGCCGGCGATGCCGAGCATCGCGGCCGCTATCTCGAAATCGAGCGGCCGCGCCGACTCGTCTTCCTCTTCGCCGCGGATCCTGCCGGGGAAGGCGAATGGACCCGTGTGACGATCGAGATCGCCGCCGCGCCCGGCGGCTGCACGCTCACCCGGACCCACGAAATGGACCCGCAATGGGCGGCCTATGAGGACCAGACCCGCAAGGGCTGGACGATGATCCTCGAAAGCCTCGCCCGCATATTGGAGAATGGACATGGCTGATACGCTGACTGCCGACACGATCACCCCGCAGATGCTGCGGTTCGAACGCGAGCTCGCCGCGCCGATCGAGACCGTCTGGCAATACATGATCGATCCCGAGCTGCGCGCGCGCTGGTTCATGGGCGGCCCGACCGAGCCCCGCGAGGGCGGCAAGCTGGGCATGACCTTCGCGCATGATCGCCTCTCCGACGAGGATGTGCCGACGCCCGAGCGCTATGCAGCCAATCAGGGCAAGGCCTGGTCCGAGAAGATCATCCGGATCGAGCCCCCGCGCCTGCTCGCTTTCACTTGGGACGATGGCGATGCCGGCGAAGTGACGATCGAGCTGGCCCGCATCGGCAACGACCGTACGCGGCTGACGCTCACCCATAGCGGTCTTCGCGGCCCCGACGATGCGCGCAATTTCGGCGGCGGCTGGGGCTCGCACCTCGCCGTGCTCGAGCTGCGGCTCGAGGGCAAGCACATCGCCAGCTTCTGGGCGCTGCACGCGCAGGCCGAGGCCGCCGCGGCCAAGGCATTGGGGCTCAGCGCCTAAGGTATCTCGAACAGGCCGGCGGCGCCCATGCCGCCGGCCGTGCACATCGAGACCACAACATAGCGCACGCCGCGCTTGCGTCCCTCGATCAGCGCATGGCCGACGAGCCGCGAGCCGGTCATCCCGAACGGATGGCCGATCGCGATGGCGCCGCCATTGACGTTGAGCTTGTCGGGATCGATCCCGAGCCTGTCGCGGCAATAGAGGCATTGGCTGGCGAACGCCTCGTTGATTTCCCACAGCCCGATATCGTCGACCGTCAGCCCGGCGCGCGCGAGCAATCGGGGCACTGCGAAGACCGGGCCGATCCCCATCTCGTCGGGTTCGCAGCCTGCGACCTGAAAGCCGCGGTAGATGCCGAGGATCGGCTTGCCCTCGGTCTCGGCGGTCTTGCGGTCCATCAGGATCTGCGCGGCGGCGCCGTCGGAAAGCTGGCTGGCATTGCCGGCAGTAACGTGGCGCCCCTCCTGCACGAAGTCGCCGTCCTTCCAGACGGGCTTGAGCGCGGCGAGCGCCTCCACGGTCGTGCCCGGGCGGATGCCCTCATCCTGTGTCACCGTCACGGTCTCGCTGCCGGTGCGATTGCCCTGCTTGTCGAGCAGCGCCTTTCCGACCGTGATCGGCACGATCTCTTCGGCGAAGGCGCCGCGCGCCAGCCCCGCAGCGGCACGCTGCTGGCTCGCCGCGGCGAAGGCGTCCTGCGCTTCGCGGCTGACCGCATAGCGCTCGGCGACGATCTCGGCGGTCTCGATCATCGGGATATAGGCGGCGGGCACCGTATCGATCACCGACTGGTTCACCACCCGCGGCGCGTTCTTCATCGTCAGGCTGATCGATTCCATACCGCCGGCGAGCGCCACGTCGATCTCGTCGGTCATGATCGAGCGCGCGGCGAGCGCAATCGCGGTCAGCCCCGAGCCGCATTTGCGGTCGAGGCTGAAGGCGGGGACACTGTGCGGGATTCCCGCCGCGAGCAACGCGAGCCGCGCCATATTGCCGCCCTGCGTGCCCCATTGGTTGCCCATGCCGTAGAAGACGTCGTCGATCCGCGCCGGATCGATCCCGGCGCGTTCGATCGCCGCGTTCATCACATGCGCGGCGAGAACCGGCGCCTCGGTATCGTTGAAATAGCCGCGCCCGGCCTTACCGATCCCGGTCCGCGCGGTGGAAACGATCGCAGCCTCTCGCATGTCGGGACTCGCTTTTCGAGTTTCGGGTATGGAGTTCGATCTAGCGATAGCTCGCCCGATTGCAAGGCTCAGTCGGCAAAGGCCGGCATGCGCTTCTGCATATTGGCCATCACTGCCTCGATCTGGTTGGGCGAGCGCAACAGCGCGGCTTGTTCGCGGCTCTCCGCGAGCAGGATGGCGGCGGCGTCGGCCTCCAGATTGGCCAGCCGCTTGGCGGCGCGGATCGCATCGGGATTGCGCCCGGCGATCGCCTGGGCCAGCCGCATCGCGTCGGCGTGCGGGTCCGGCGCAATCCGCGTCACGAAGCCGAGAGCCTGCGCCTCCTCGGCATCGAATTCGCGCGCGGTATAGGTCAGCTCGCGCAGCACGTCGTCGCGCACCGTTCCCCGCCACAGCGCGAACCCGGCCATGTCGGGGACGATGCCCCATTTCAGCTCCATCACCGACAGCCTGGCATCGGGCGCGGCGATCCGTACGTCGGCGCCGCTGGCAATCTGCAGCCCGCCGCCAAAGGCCACGCCGTGCACTGCCGCGATCACCGGCACCGGCAAGGTTCGCCAGCCCCAGGCGACCTGCTGAAAATCATTGGCGAGGCCGTGGCTGCGCGCCGCCAGATCCACGCCCGATCCGGCGCTCGTCATGCTCGCCATGTCGAGCCCCGCGCAAAAGCCCCCGCCTTCGCCCGAGAGCACCACGGCCCGTAACCCGGGCGTATCTGCCAACTGGGCAATCGCGTCGATCAAGGCCGAGAACATCGCCGGATCGAGGGCGTTGAGCTTTTCTGGCCGCGCCAGCCGGACGTCGGCGACATGGTTCTCGACGGCGATGGTAATGCGCTGCTCGTTCATCTCGGCTCCTCTTCTGGGCGCAGGCTACGCCAATCCCGCGCTTCGGTCAGCCCGGTCGGTCAGCCGGTATCCGCGTCCTTTATCGGTGACCAGCATCGGTACCGCGAAGCCGCGGTCGAGCTTGGCGCGAAGCCGCGAGACATGGACCTCGACAACGTTGGTGCCGGGATCGAAGTGGAGTCCCCAAACGGCGGCGAGCAACTCCGCGCGGCCGACACAACGCCCTGCCGAGCGGGCAAGGTGCAACAGCAGGCCATATTCACGCGGCAGCAGCGGTACCGCCTGGCCCGCACGCTCCACGTATCGCTCGACCGTGTCGATGCGCAGTTCACCCAGCGCGACAGTCCGTGCCCGGCAGCGCAGCCGCGCGGCCAGCCTCGCCGCAATCTCGCCTGCGGAGGCGGGAAGCGCCACTGCGTCGTCGGCGCCGGCGTCGAGCGCGCCCGCTACACTCGCGCCGCAGTCGCGGGCCAGTATTAGCATCAGTGCTCCGTGCCAGCCCTGCGCACGCACCCACGCCACGCACGCAGCCGGATCGCGACCTTCGAGCCCGACGATTGCTGCCTGCGCCCCGCTGTCAGCCAAAGCGGCCGAGGCGACCGGGACGATCGCAAGCCCCCGCGCGTCGGCGGCCTGCCTGAGTCTTGGGATGTGGAGCGCGCATGCGACGAGTCCGGCCACCGGGCGAGCCTAGCGCGCATTTGCTCCGCATCGGACTAATACATCTCCGTTACGGAGTAACTCGCATCGCCAGCCGCGCCCGCGCATGTCCGGCGACATACCGGCTGGAAGCGCCCGCCGCAGCTTCGAAAAGCGCATCGGCTTCGTTCGGGAGGGCTGAGGCTAACGCATCGAGCGCCGTCACGCGCATCCGCTCGCACGGGTGATCCCGGGCGAACGCAGCCGCGAGGTCCGCGCCATTGGCGATGTGCACCGCGACGGCGAGCAGCGCTTCGGCGCCGGTGCAGGTCAGCCCTTCGGCGATCACGCCGCGACCGATGTCGAAGCGATATTGGTCGAGCCAAGGCTGGGTGGGATCGGAGCCGAGGATGTTGAGTGACACCGAGAAATCGTCGGGGGGAAGCTGGACGTGGATGTCGCGCCGCATCCGGTAGAGCATCAGCTTGCCCGGCTCGAGCCGCGAGCGTCCGGCGAAACGCAGCTGCGCATCCTCGCCCGGCACCCCGGCGATCGCCTCGACATCATATTCGAAATAGTCGCTCCAATAGCCCGGGCCCAGATAGCCGAAGGTCAGGAACGGGAAATTATGGTCGTGCGGCAGGTCGTAATAGAATGCTGCCGGCCCGCTGGCGCGCACCAGCGGATCCTCGCGCGCCGGCCAGAAATTGGCGCGCAGCACGTAATGTGCGTTGGGAGGCCGCAGCAGGAAGACCTGCGCGCCATAGCCGTTGGCGCGATGCTGGTCCTCGCAACGGCCCTTCAGCTCGCCGACCGCGAGCTCCGCGAGGAAGTCGCGATTGCGGCCCAGCCGCGCGAGCAGCGGACCCAGCGCCGCGAAGCTCTCTTCGTCGCGCGCGTCGAAATCCGCGGTGTCGAGCGCCTCGACCAGTTCATCGAGCCCGATCGGCGCGCCCTGGCCGGTGGCGATCAGGCGCGGCATCGTGCTGTCGCCAATCGTCGCCTGACCAGCGGGAGCATATGCGCTGCCGCGGCGCGCACTTCGTCGCTGGCGTCGGCGGCCGCCATTTCGGCCAGCCGCGGTGCGGCACGTGCGGTGTCGAGCGCGAGCCATTCGCGCATCGCCGCCCAGCGCAGATGGAAGTGGAGGTCATGGGTCGCGGCTTCGAAACACTCCACCGCGTCGGCCCGCCCGGCAACCCGCAGGAAACGCAGCAGTATCGCGGTGCGCGACGGCCGGTCGTCGGCATCGGCGACGCGCACGAGTGCGCCGCTCTCTATGTCATGTTCGCGCATCAGCGGCGCGGCGCCGGCGCGGATCGTCGCGACCAGCGTGACCACGTCGCTCGCTGCGCCGCATATCAACTGCGCCTGAACCCTGCCGTCGGTGCGATACACGGCGCCGTCATCCAGCGGCTGCGCATCCGCGAACAGTGCGATGCAGGGCGCGCCCGGCTGCGCGGAAACCGGCGTCGCGTTCCAGCACCGGAGCTGCGCGCCGCCGGCCTTGACGATCCGGGTCACTGCGATCCTGCCGGTGAAGACGATCGTCCGCGGCGGCGGCAGTGTCGTCATCGCTGCGGCGCTGCTCACCCGCGCGGCGATCGACGCCTCAGGACAATCGAACAAAACTGCTCCTACCCGCCGCGTGTCGCGGTGGAACTTGAACAACGGCTCGAACAACGGATCAGCCGCGAGCCCGTGGACCAGCGGGGCGAGCAGATTCCCGACCCAGCCCTCGTCGGTAAGAAGCTTTTCCGCACGGCGCGCCGCGCGCTCGGGGCATGCGGCGCAATCGGCAAAAGCCTGGATAGCCGCCTGATATGCAGCGCCCTCGCGCCATTGCCGCATCGTGGCGCCGGATCGTTCGCGCGCGCGCACCAGCGCAGTGCGAGTCGCATCGGATATGCCCGGCATCTGCTCAGCGCGGCGCCATTTCGTAGATCAGTACGGCGATCCCGACGAGCATCTCGAAGAGATCGTCGATGCTGGTCTCTTCGGTTCGTACTGCACCGTGGATCGCCACGCGCGTATCCAGTTCGACGATCTCCGCCGGATCGATCTGTACCAGCTTCATCTGCCCCTCCGCTGAGTGTCCGGCCAGATTGCGCCAGACTGCCGCGCGAGGCACGTTACATCCCTGTAATGTAGCGTTTCCCCTCAGTTTGCGCGGCCCCGCCCGTCGCGCTAGGGCGGACGCGATGACCGACAGCGCGCGTGCCTTCGACCCCAAATTGCTGTTCGGCGGCCGCTTCGGCGGGCATGGCGGCAGGCTGGGCATCGGCTATCACGATCACGGCGACGACTGGGCCGAGCTGGCATTGCCCTATCACAGCGATCTGATCGGCGACGAGGCTTCGGGCGTAATCGCCTCGGGGCCGATCCTTGCATTGATGGACATGGCGACCAGCGTCGGCGTGTGGCTTAAGCTCGATGCGTTCAAGGGTCATGCAACGCTCGATCTGCGCATCGATTATCTGCGCCCCGCGCGTCCTGGACAGACGGTGATCGGCCGCGGCGAATGCTATCGCATCACCCGCTCGATCGCGTTCGTGCGCGGTCAGGCGCATGACGGCGACGCGGCCGATCCGCTCGCGCATGTCGCGGGCACCTTCATGGCGGTGGAGGGCTATTGGTGATCCCGTATGCCAAATTGCTTGGGCTCGAGATCGAGCCCGGCGAAATCGCCCCGACCTATGTCATGCCCTTCGCGATCGACGTCGTCGGGCGCCCGAGCTTCCTCCACGGCGGCGCGATCGGCGGATTGCTCGAGATGGCCGCGGTCGGCGCGCTCAAACAGGCGCTCGCCGCGGAGGGCGAAGTGCGGATCAAGCCGATAAACCTGACCGTGGATTATATGCGCGGCGGCCGCGACAAGCCGACGCGCGCGCGGGGCACTGTCACCCGGCTCGGCACCCGCGTCGCCAATGTCGAGGCGATCGCATGGCAGGACGAGCCCGACCGGCCGATCGCCGCGGCGCGGATCAATTATCTGATTGTGCGATGGCTCAGCCCGGCACCAGCTTGAGCAGGCGCCCGCTTGCAGAATCCTCGAGCACCCAGATCGCGCCGTCGGGTCCCTGCTCGACTTCGCGGATGCGTTGTCCCAGCCCGATCCGCTGGACTTCGGCGGCGCTGGTCGCCGTGAAGCGCACGCGCACCAGCCCCTGGCTCACCAGCCCTGCGATGATCGCGTCGCCTTGCCATGCACCGAACAGGCTTCCCGAATAAAGGATCATCCCGCCCGGCGCGATCACCGGCGTCCACCATGCGAGCGGCGCGACATAGCCGTCGGCGGGGCTGTGGTCGGGGATGTTGCCGCCGCCATAATCCTGCCCGTTCGACGCATTGGGCCAGCCGTAATTGCCGCCCGCGGCGACCAGGTTGAATTCGTCGCCGCCTTCGGGGCCCATCTCATTCTCCCATAGCCGGCCGGCTGGGTCGAAGAAAAGGCCATAGGGGTTGCGATGCCCATAGGACCAGATCTCAGGACGCGCGCCCGCGGTGGTGACGAAGGGGTTGTCCGCGGGGACGCTGCCGTCCGCGTTGAGCCGTACGATTTTGCCCAGCGTTTTGGTGAGGTCCTGCGCCGGCGAGCCCTGCTGGCGCTCGCCGGCAGTGACGAACAGATGGCCCGACGGGCCAAACGCCATGCGCCCGCCGAAATGGCCGCTGCCGCTCACCTTGGGGGTCTGG
>JASLBO010000377.1 GCA_030146605.1 Sphingomonas sp.
TGGCTCCGATACCGATCTCGCATGAAAAGTTCGTCCTTCCCAACGGACTGACCGTGATCGTCCACGAGGATCGCAAGACGCCGATCGTGGCGGTGGGCATCTGGTATCATGTCGGCAGCGCGAATGAGACGCCGGGCCGCACCGGCTTCGCGCATCTCTTCGAGCATCTGATGTTCAATGGCTCCGAGCACGCAAACACGGACTGGTTCGAGCAGATGAACGAAGTCGGCGCGAGCAACATGAACGGCACGACCGAATTCGACACGACCAAATATTATCAGGTGGTGCCGACCGTCGCGCTCGACCGGGTGCTGTGGTTGGAATCCGACCGGATGGCCAATCTGCTTCCCGCCGTGGACCAGGCGCGGCTCGACGAGCAACGCAAGGTCGTCCAGAACGAGAAGCGCCAGCGCGAGAATCAGCCTTTGGCGAAGATGGGGGAGGTGCTGATGCGCGGAAGCTATCCCGCCGGCCATCCCTATAGCTGGGAGCCGATCGGCTCGATGGAAGATCTCAACGCCGCCAGCCTCGACGACGTTCGCGCCTTCTTCAACACCTGGTACCGGCCGAACAATGCGGTGCTGGTGCTTTCGGGCGACATCGGCGTCGCCGACGCGCGTGCCAAGGTGGAAAAATATTTCGGCAATATCCCTGCAGGCCCAGCTCTGAACCGGGTCAAGGACTGGGCGGCGAAGCGCACCGGCGAGAGCCGGGTGGCGATGGAAGTGGAGACCACCAGCCCGATCCTCTTCAAGTTCTGGAACGTGCCCGGCTGGGGCCACCCCGAAGTTCCAATGCTCGCCATCGCCGCAGAGACGTTGGGCGAAGGCCAGAACAGCTTTCTGCACAAGCGCCTCGTCGTCGAACGCCGCATCGCCACCGAGGTGCGGGCGTCGGTATCGAAGATGGGCCTGGGCTCGATCCTCCAGGTCAATGCGACGGCCCGACGCGGCATAAGCATGGAGGCGCTCAATACGGCGCTGAACGAGGAAATCGCCGCCTATCTGCGGGTCGGCCCGACTGCGGAGGAAGTCGAGCGCTACAAGCGCAACCGCTATGCCGGCACGATCCGCGCCCAGACCGGTGTATTCGGCTTGGCGACTCGGCTTGCGGATAGTGAAATCTATACCGGCGATCCCGGTTCCGACACCATCCGCCAGCAACGGACCCTCGCGGTCACCCCCGCCGACGCGCTCGCTGCGGCACGCAAATGGATCTCGGACGGTGCCTTTGTAATCGAGGCGAAGCCAGTCCCGAACCATGCCGTGTCGGGCAAGACCGTCGACCGCGCCGCGAAGCCCCCGGTCGGCGCCATGGCAAACTTCAACCTGCCGCCCTTGAAGCATGCGACCCTATCGAACGGCGCGAAGGTCGCGCTGGCCGAACGCCATGACGTGCCGACCGTGGCGATGACCATGTATCTCGACATTGGCGGCTTGCCCGACCGCGACCCTGCCTCTGTGGGCCTTTCGGAAGGACTTACCATGACGCGTACCGGCACCCGCACCCGGACGCGCGAGCAAATTTCGACTGCGCTGGAGCGGCAAGGTTCGAGCATCAATTGGGCGGTGGCGCAGGAGGATGCGCGGTTCAGTATGAGCGCGCTGAAGGTCAATCTCGATGAGACGCTCGATATCTATGCGGACATCCTGACAAACCCGGCTTTCCCCGAAACGGAGTGGGCGCGGCAGCGCGAGAGCTTCACCGCAGGCTACAAGGACAGCGCTCTTACGCCCACCGGCAAGATGCGTCGGCTCTCGCCGGCATTGTTCGTAGGAGCGGGCCATCCTTATGCAGTGCGATCGACGCCTGAGACTTATAACAGGATCACCACGGCCGACCTGCGCCAGTTCTACCAACGCTGGGTCCGCCCGGACAAGGCGACGATCCTGATCGTCGGCGACACGACGCTGGAGGAGATGCTGCCCAGGCTGGAGCAGCGCCTGCGCGGCTGGAAGGCACCGGCAGGCCCGGTTCCGGTCAAGGGCGCGCTTCCGGCGCCTACCCTTCCGACGGGCCCGCGCGTCATTCTCGTCGACCAGCCCGGCGCCAAGTCGAGCATCATCAAGGTATTGCAGACGACCGTCGCCCGAACTGACCCCGATTTCGAGGTCCTCAACCTTGCCAATACCGTGGTCGGTGGCCATTTCCTTTCGCGCCTCAACATGAACCTGCGCGAGAAGAAGGGCTGGTCCTATGGGGCGGCTTCCAACCTCGAGTCATCCCCGACGATCGGTACCATCGACGCCGGCGGATCGGTGCAGGCCGACAAGACCGCCGAGGCGATGCAGGAGATCGACCGCGAATTGCGCGAAGTCGGCACCTCCCGTCCGCCGACCGACGCGGAGGTCATGGCGGCGAAGAATGCGTTGTTGCTCGCGCTACCGGCAAGCCTCGAAGGACCGGGGGGCCTGATGGGCTTCTATGCCGACAGCTTCGAATATGGCCTGCCGGAGGATTATTGGAACGGCTATATCGGCCGGATACAGGCACTTACCCCGGACCAGGTGCGCGCCGCGGCAAAGCGGCTGTACCGACCTCGGGAGTTCAGCTGGCTCGTCGTTGGAGACTTGGCAAAGATCGAAGCTGACATCCGCAAGCTCGGATTAGGCGAAGTTCAGGTCGTGAACGCCGACGGCAAACGTCTTCGCTGAGTTGCTCCGTGTTGGACCAGACTGAGGCCCAGCACGGGCATTCCGCGATCGTCCGCAGATGAACGAGCGGCAGGGTTCAGTATTGACCGGGCGATCTGTAAAAGGCGAAAATCTAGGCCCGTACTCTGGCTAAAGTCATGCAGTTGCCGCCCAACCCCGGAAGCTGAACGCGGCATAGAACATGCCCACGTCGCAAAAGCCTGCTTCCTGCAACAGCGCTTCTTCGTCACGGGGGGTAAGAAGCGGCAGATGTGATAGCATCCGGTCGGCGGAGCGCTTGGCAGCTTCAAGATCACCACCGTTCGGATCGCCGAACAAGATCGAGCGGGTCATCCAGGATCGAGCAGCGCCGATCTCGGGGATACTATGATGGGCGGTGACGAGGCGCGCACCGGGCCTCATTCGCCGACGTAGTTCCCGCAGCACCTGGGCACGCTCGTCCCGGTCGAGGAAATGCATTGTCAGCAGGCAGGTGGCGCCATCGAATGGCCCTGTCGGCACATTGTCGATAAAGCCCTCGATCAGGGCGACGCGCGCCATGCGCTGCCCTAGCTCACGCCGCGCCAGGTCCAGCATCGGTACTGAGGGATCGACCCCCACGAAGCGCCACTCGGGTTGAGCATCGGCGAATGCCTTGATTTCAAGGCCACCACCCGCGCCATAGACCAGGATCTCAGCGGTCGGCGGCGCCGTCTCTGCGAGCAGCAGCATCGACATGCGATGCAGATCTGAATAGCCGGGGACCTTGCGTGGCGCATCCTCGGCATAGCTGGCAATCGCGGACCGATCGGTGAATGGGCGAACCGTGTCCATGTCTCAGCCGAACACCAGCGCGCGGTGTGCCGACACTCCAGCCGTCACGCCGTCGGCGACCGCCCAGCTCACACTATGCGGCATCCGGGCGATGTCGCCCGCGGCATAGACTCCGGCGACCGAGGTCATCTTTTCGGCATCCGTGCGGATGATCGGTCCCACCGGGCCCGTCTCGGCCTCAACGCCGAGTTGCGCGGCGAGCGGGCAGCTGAAGCTGCTCTCGGGGGCAATGTAGAGCGCGGCAATGGCACGGCGCCGGCCATCGACAAGCTCGATCTCGGCCAGGTCGGCTTCGTCCCCGATCAAGCCGGCAACGGGCGCTGCCTCGATCGTCACGCCGCGACTGGCAAGCATGGCAGTTTCCTCCGTGCCAAGCACCGCGCCATTGAGGTAAAGGGTGGTCGGCCCCCGTTCGGCGATAAGGCTGGCCTGATGTATCGACATGGGCATGCGATAAAGCACGCCGAGCGGCTGGTCGCTGAACTCGATCCCGTGGCAATAGGGACAGTGAAGCACGGTCCTGCCCCACCGCTCGTTGAGACCTGGCAGGTCGGGCAACGCATCGCGGAGACCAAATGCCAGGATCAGCTTGCGGGCCGTCATCTCATCGCCATTGGCCATGGTGACGCGGAACCCGCCATCGATCACGGCGGCTGCATTCGCCTCGGCGCTCACGAGGGTGGCCGTGGGATAAGCGAGCAGCTGCGTTCGCGCGCGGTCGAGGATGTGCCGCGGATCGCTTCCGTCATATCCCAGAAAGCCATGCGACTCCTCGGCGAACCGGTTTCGTGGTTTGCCGGTGTCCAGCACGCGGACGTTCCGGCGACCACGCGCCAGATAGGTCGCCGCAGCGAGGCCGGCAAATCCTCCGCCGACGATAATGGCATCATGCTGCATGGCTGTTCTCCAAGGTGGCGGCGTTGCTGCGCTCACCCAGGCGGGCGTGGAAATCGGCGCTGAGTTGCGCCAGATTAATCTCCGCGAACCGGCGCAGCAGCATTGCCTTGGCCGCATCGAACGCCTCGCCGAGCGAGGCATTGACCGACTGCTCGACCAGGCAGCCCGGCGCCTCGGTACGGTTTCCCATCGCGAGGACTTCGAGTCGCCCCAGTCCCGCGTAAATGTCGCGGAACGTGATCTTGCTGAGGAGCTGCGCGATGGTCCACCCGCCTCCAGGGCCCTTCTCGGAGCGCACAAACCCCCGGTCGCGCAGCCCCGCCATAATCCGTCGCACGACAACCGGGTTGGTGTTCATCGCACGCGCGAGCGCTTTGGAGGTTCTCGGTCCTGGCTGCTCGACCATGTGGAGGAGCACGTGGAGCACACCAAACAAAAGGCTATCGCGTTTCATGTAACTTTATATGATGCATGAATTCGCTGTTAGCAA
>JASLBO010000400.1 GCA_030146605.1 Sphingomonas sp.
CCTGCGCGATCGAGGCGGCGCCGACCGGGGCTTCCTCGATGGTGGCGAAGAAGGTCTCGAGCGGGCGGCCGTACGAGTTCTCGATGCGTTCGCGGATCACTGCGAACGGGAGGGGCGGCAATGCGTCCTGCAGCCGGAGCAGATCGTGCGCGGCCGCTTCACCGACGAGGTCGGGACGCGTGGCGAGGGTCTGGCCAAGCTTGATCGCGGCGGGGCCGATCGCCTGGAAGGCGTCGGCATAGCGCGGGATCTTCGGCATACGCGCGAAAAGGCGGAGGATGCGCGCGCCACGACGAACCATTGGGGGCGTATTGGAATCACGCTCGATTCCGAGGAGCGCGCCGTTACGCGCGAGAATGCGACCCCATTTGCGCAGGCGCCAGAGATGGATTGCGGCGGAGGTCATGCAATCCTCCCCGGCACGGGGAGGGGGACCGCCGAGCGAAGCTCGGTGGTGGAGGGGGCCAACCGCGGGCGAGTCGCCTGTGGCGCCCCCCCTCCACCAGCCTGCGGCTGGTCCCCCTCCCCGTTCCGGGGAGGATCAGCAGGAAAAGCCATCAAATCTTCCAGCCGCTGTGGATCGCCACCAGCCCGCCGAGCAGCGGCTCGACCTTGGTCTGGGTGAAGCCCGCGTCGCGGATCATCGCCTCGAATTCGGGCATCGGCGGGAAGCGGCGGATCGACTCGATCAGATAGCGATATGAATCCGGGTCGTTGGCCAGAAGCTTTCCGAGCTTCGGCACGATATGGTGCGAATAGGCGTCATAGACCTGCCCGAAGCCCGGCCACTGCGTCGTCGAGAATTCGAGTACGTAGAAGCGGCCGCCGCGCTTGAGCACGCGGTGCGCCTCCCGCAGCGCCCGGGGGACGTCGGTGACGTTCCGGATGCCGAAGGCGATCGTATAGGCGTCGAAGAACTTGTCGGGCCATTGCAGCGTTTCGGCATTGGCCTCGCTCCACACCAGCCCATCGATCCCGCGCTGCGCGGCGCGATCGATGCCGACGGCGAGCATCTCGGGATTGATGTCGGCGACCGTGATCGCCGCGCCCGAGGAGGCCATGCGGAAGGCGATGTCGCCGGTGCCGCCGGCCATGTCGAGGATGTGCTCGCCCGCGCGCGGCTTCACCCGGCGGACGAACAGGTCCTTCCACAAGCGGTGGAGACCGCCCGACATCGCGTCGTTCATCAGGTCGTATTTCGAGGCGACGCTGGAGAAGACCTGGCCGACGCGGGCGGTCTTTTCCTCGGGGGCGATGTCTTCGTAGCCGAAGGAGACGGTGTCGGGCATGGCTGCGCTCTAGCGGGGGCGGGGGAGCACGGCTAGGGGGTTGCCATGCCTGAATTACCCGAAGTCGAGACCACGGTTCGCGGACTGGAGCCGGTGCTCAAGGGCGCGCGGATCGAGCGCGTCACCTTGCGGCGCGGCGATCTGCGCCGGCCGTTCCCGCCCGATCTTGGACAAAGGCTGACCGGTGCGACGGTCACCGGACTGGGGCGGCGCGCCAAATACGGGCTGATCGACACCGACCGCGGCGATACTTTGGTCTTTCATCTCGGCATGTCGGGGCGCTGGCGGATCGACCCCGGGGAACTGGGCAAGCACGACCATTTCATCCTCGAGACCGCGAAGCACTGCCTGGCGCTCAATGATGCGCGGCGATTCGGGTCGATCGACATGGTGCCGAGCGCGGGGCTGGCGGAATGGCCGGCCTTCGCCGCACTGGGTCCCGAGCCGCTCGGATGCGATTTCGACGCGGCGCACCTTGCCGGGGTGTTCAAGGACCGGATCGCACCCGTGAAGGCGCTGCTGCTCGACCAGCGGGTAGTGGCGGGGCTGGGCAATATCTATGTCTGCGAGGCGCTGTACCTCGCACGGATCGCACCGACGCGGCCGGCGGGGACAATCACCAGAGCGCGGCTGACGAAATTGGTCGTCGCGGTGCGCGAAGTGCTCGAGGCAGCGATCCGCGCGGGCGGCTCTACGCTCAGGGATTATGCGCGGCCCGATGGCGAACTCGGCTATTTCGCCAAGGAGTGGCGGGTGTACGGACGCGAGGGGAAGCCGTGCGAATGTGGAGGGCTGGTGGAGCGGCGCGTCGATTCGGGGCGCTCGACCTTCTGGTGCCCGCGCTGCCAGAAATAATTCCCTCTCCTTATGCGGGACAGAGAGAGCCGACGAAGCCGGCGGAAGAGTGAAGGGGAGTCGTAGCAGGACACATCCCTAATCCTTCCCCCTTTCCTCCCACTCGATTTAGCCGAGCGGACTCCTCCTTCTCCACAAGGGTGGATGGAGTGAAGCGAGGTTGACCCGAATCGCCACAGGCGTTAAGGGGCTCGCCTTTCCCGGCGTGGGCCCGTTCCCGCGCTACTCCAATTGAGCAGGAACGAGACGGCATGGCGAATACGCCGCAAGCGAAGAAGCGTATCCGGCGGAACGACCGCCGTGCGGAGATCAACGGTACGCGCGTCAGCCGTATCCGGACCTTCATCAAGAAGGTCGAGTCTGCACTCGATTCGGGCGACAAGGCCGCCGCCGGCGCCGCGCTCGCCGCCGCCCAGCCCGAACTGCAGCGTGGCGTCGCCAAGGGCGTTCTGCACAAGAATACCGCGAGCCGGAAGTTCTCCCGCCTCAACAAGCGCGTCCAAGCGCTGGCGTAATCGTCACATTTCCGTAACGATGACCCCGTCGGAGCTGCTCCGGCGGGGTTTTTCGCGTGCGCAGCAAAGGGCTTGGCGGCTGTTGAAGAGCAGCCGGAGGTAAGTCGCGGAAAACCAACGATTCGCAAGCTTCAGATTAAAGAATATCTTCCTAAGTAATTGATTACATTAGGGGAAATTCCGCGACTGACGCGAATCCGTGGGTTAGGGCGAGTCAACTAAACTATTTCAGTTTCTTTGCACGCTGGCCCTTGCTCGACTCAGATTTCGGTTCCTAAAACAGTCCTCCCGGAGCGTTTCGTTGCCGGGCTTAGTGAAAGCTCAACGCGCCAGCCTGGGGGCATTTCCGGCTGCGTGGGGCCTTTGGTCGTAGCGGGTTTACGCGCGGAAAGTGACTGCTTTCAGCGGAGGAGGGGTGCGTCGTTGTGACTCAAGTGCTGGCATCGGAGCGGAGTGATATGGAGGCAGTCAGCAAGGCGTGGAGCCATGTGCGCGGCAACCTGCGGCGCTCTGCGGGCCAGCGCCTGTTCGACCAGTGGCTCAAGCCCGTGGTGTTGATCGACGGCTCGACCAGCGAGGCCGTGCGCCTCGGCCTGCCCTCGGCGTTCATGACGCAGTGGGTGAAGAATCACTATTCCGAGCGCATGCTGCTCGAATTTCGCGCGGTGCTGCCCGACGTGTCGAGCGTCACCATCGAGACGATGAGCGACGAGCCCCGGCGCGTGCTCAAGGCGGAGCCCGAAGCCGCGCCTGCGCCGCTGCCGCCGGGCGAGCGCCCGACCTTCGATCCGCGCTTCACCTTCGAGCGATTCGTCGTCGATTCGGCCAACCGGGTCGCATCCAACGCCGCCAAGGCAGCGGCGCAGCCGGGCGTGCCCCAGTTCAGCCCGCTCTACCTTCATGCCGGCACCGGCCAGGGCAAGACCCATCTGATGCACGCGCTCGGCCACGCTTTCCTCGAGGCCAACCCCGAAGCGACGGCGATCTACGTCACTGCCGAGCGTTTCATGTTCGAGTTCGTCCAGGCCCTGCGCAACCGCGACACGCATGCGTTCAAGACCCGGCTGCGTTCGGTCGACCTGCTGATGATCGACGATCTCCAGTTCATCGGCGGCAAGGATGCGACGCAGGAAGAGTTCTTCCACACGGTCAACGAGTTCATGTCGTCGGGCAAAAGGCTGGTGATCGCCGCCGATCGCGCGCCGCAGGCGCTCGAAGGGTTCGAGCCGCGGCTTGCAGGCCGGCTCGGCTCGGGGCTGGTCGCGGACATCAAGCCCGCCGAGCTGGAGCTGCGCCGCGCCATCGTCGCACGCAAGCTTGAGGACATGCCAGCGGTGGCCATGCCCGCCGAAGTCGTCGACCTGCTCGCGGCGCGGATCACCTCGAACGTGCGCGAGCTCGAAGGCGCGCTCAACCGGCTTGTCGCTTATGCCAATCTGTCGAACGAGACGATCACGATCGACTTCGCCGTGACGACGCTCGGCGAAGTGCTGCGCAACGCCCAGCGGCGGATCACGATCGACGAGATCCAGCGCGCGGTATCGAGCCATTTCGAAGTCAAGCAGATCGACCTGATTTCGGAGCGCCGCGCCGTCGCCATCGCGCGCCCGCGCCAGATCGCGATGTATCTGGCGAAGCGCCTCACCACGCGCTCGCTGCCCGAGATCGGCCGCAAGTTCGGCAATCGCGATCATTCGACCGTGATCCACGCCGTCCGGCGGATCGAGGAGCTGCGCGGCAAGGATGTCGAGATCGACGGCGCGGTGCGCAGCCTGATGCGCTCGCTCGAAGGCTGAGCGCACGACCGGTTCCGCCTCCCTGCGAGGCGGTTTCCCACCCGCTGGGTGGGGCGGGGTGGAGGAGATGAGAGCGGGGCAACGCGATGGTCACGCCTCCACCCCGATTGCCTTGCACCCGTCATCCTCCCTCGCGAAGCGGGGGAGGATCTCAGTGGTTCACGGCACGATCCGGAAGAAATAGCTGTAGCTGCGCGGGGTGCCGCCGACATTCACCCGATCGATCGTCACATCGTAATAGGTGTTCGCCTGCAGCCCGCTCACGGCGAACTGGATGTTGTTGGGCAGGCCATAGCCCTGCGTATCGTACGCGATGCGCGAGACCGTCAGCGTCGCGCCGCCACGCTGGCGCACGGTGATCGCCGCGTTCGAGAAATCGACATTGGTGTTGCCCCATTTATTGGTCTTGTTCGAGATCACTCCGAACGACAGCAAGGCGCGGGGGTCGAACAGCCGGGCGGGATAATCCTCGAACGGCCAGGCGACATAGTCCGGCAGCGGCCCGGCCGGCCCCGCGGCACCGGCGGTGTCGAACACCTTCATCGCGGCGGCATCGGCCCGGCTGCTGGTCTGGTAGCGCCCGGCGACGCGGCCATAAGCGATCGAGCCGAGGAACGGATCGAGCAGCCAGCGGCGATGCCCGACATTCTCGGCGACGATGTTCTGCACTTCGGTGAGCCAGCCGGCGATGATCTGCTCGTCGGTGAAATAGCCGAGCCCCGGCCCCACGCCGCCATAGAGGTTGCTCGACCCCGAAGCGGCGGCACCGGCTGCGGTGTAGCAAAGCCAGCTTGTCGGCGGGGTGTGGCTCAGCTGGCCATTGGCCGCCTGCATCAGCGCCGATTGCTGCGCCCCCGGCTCGTCGGCGGGGGAGTAGGTGGCGGGCGGCAGGCGATGGAGCGCGCGGACCGCGTTGAGGGTCTGCAGCACCTGCTGGGTCACCGCCGGCTTGAGCAGCCCGGGCTGGCACGCGGCGATATCGGGCGCGGTCGCATAGAGCGCCGCGGCCGCGGTGAAGAAGTCGCCGGGCACCGGCGTGGGCGTCGGGAAGGGAACGGGCACCGAAGTCGGCGTCGGTGCCGGCCCGGGCGTGTCGATCGGCGGGGGGACGATCGTGCCGCCTCCGTCGCTGCCTCCGCCGCCGCACGCGGCGAGAGCCAGCAGCGGAATCATCATCAGGGTCAGTTGTTTACGCATCACGCGCCCTCACGCAGGAGCGCCGGGATGCGCTTCCTGGGCGAGTGGGTAACGCAGCAAGCGTGCGTCCGTTTCCTCGAAAGGGGTTAGTCGTTGAAATTACAGCCTTTGCCCGACTTGCGCGCGGCCCAGGCGATCGCCCCCTCTACCATTTTCAGATGCGCAGGATCGGCCCAGGCCTCGGGCTTGTGGCCGAGCGCCGAATAGAAGATCCGCGCCTTGCCCTCGCAGCGCCACCAGACCATCGCGTGCTTGTCGTCCATCCGGTGTTTCGGCTCGAGCCGCATGCCGGTCTCGTCGAGCCGCGCGAGGATGTGCGCGTCGGCCCGCGGCGGCATGCTGTAGGCGTAATATTCCTCGGTCCAGCGCCAGCGCGCCGGCAGGTGCCGGGTCGCCGGGTGTGCCCGGTCGAGCAGTATCAGTTCGGATTGCTGGAACTGGTCGGCGCCGCCGGGATGGCCGGTATAGCCGCCATAGCCGAGCATCTGCTGGTACCAGGCGGGGTGGCTGCCGTCGCCGGCGCCGTGCAGACCGACAAAACCGTGGCCGGCGGCGAGATAGGTCTGGAAGGCCGCTCGCTGATCGGGGGTGAACAGGTCGCCGGTGGCGCTGGCGAACACCACCGCGTCGAACTGCGCGAGCTGGGCTGGGTTGAAGATCGCGGCATTCTCGGTCGCATAGGCGCTCCAGCCCCGCGCGCGGACCAGCTTCTCGATTGCCGCGGTGGCCGCGGGAATCGAATCATGGCGGAAGCTGTTGGTCTTGCTGAAGATCAGGATCGCGGGGCGCCGGAGCGGCGGGAGCGTAGGAGCGACGGTGTCGAGACTGGGCGCCGGCCGGCGGACATCGGTGGTCTGGGGGACGACGGCAAGACCGAGCAGTGCCGGAATGGCGGCCAGCTTGAGTATCGGCATCGTTCTCTCCCTCAAGTTTCCCTCACCCTCACCCTTCCGGCGCTCCTGGCGCCGCCCTCCCTCTCCCGGCGGGAGAGGGAAGGGTGAGCGTGAGGTTCTACACCTGCAACCCAACTGCCTGCTGCGCCGCCTTGAGCGTCGGCGCAGCGAGCGCCTGGGCGCGCTCCGCGCCCTTGGCGAGCTGGGCCCCGACCGCGGCGCGATCGTCGAGCAACTGCTTCAGGCGATCGCGGACCGGCGCAAGGACCGACACTGCGAGATCGGCCAGCGCGGGCTTGAACGCCCCGAAGCCTTGCCCGGCAAATTCCTCCATCACCGCTTGCGGCTCGCGCTCGGCGAGGGCGGCGTAGATCGTCACGAGATTCTTCGCCTCGGGGCGTTCGGCGAGCGCATCGAAGCTGTCGGGCAGCAGATCTGCGTCGGACCTGGACTTGCGGATCTTCGACGCGATCGTGTCGTCATCGTCGATCAGATTGATCCGGCTCAAGTCAGAAGGATCGGACTTGGACATCTTGGCGCTGCCGTCGCGCAGGCTCATGATTCGCGGCGCGGCTTTCGAGATCAGCGGCTCGGGCAGCGGGAACAATTCGACACAGAAATCGGTGTTGAACTTGGTGGCGATGTCGCGGGCGAGCTCGAGATGCTGCTTCTGGTCCTCGCCCACTGGCACGTGCGTCGCCTGATAGACGAGGATGTCCGCGGCCTGGAGCACGGGATAAGTGAACAGGCCGACGCTGGCACCTTCGCGGTTCTTGCCGGCCTTGTCCTTCCACTGGGTCATCCGGTTGAGCCAACCCATCCGCGCGGTACCCTGGAGGATCCAGCACAGCTCGGCATGCGCGGGCACGCGCGACTGGTTGAACAGGATCGCGCGGTCGTCCACGCCGGCGGCGAGCAAGGTTGCGGCCATCTCGATCGTCGAATTGGCGAGCTCCTGCGGGGTTACGTTGCTGGTCAGCGCATGGAGATCGGCAAGGAAGAACAGGCATTCGCCCCCATTCTCTTCCAGGACGTCCTGCATCGCCACCCACTGGCGGATCGCCCCGAGATAATTGCCGAGGTGGAGATTGCCGGTGGTCTGGATGCCGGAAACGACGCGCATGTTCACTCCTTGGGTGCCGCCTGGGCTTTGCGGCGGATCAGTGCCTTCAAGTCGCTCAGGCGATAGGCCCGGGTGACGAAGCAGGCGACGCCATAGATCGCGCAGCCCGCCACGACCAGCACCAGCAGCGCGCCGTAGCGCTCCACCATATAGCCGTTGAGCCAAGGATCGAGGACGCGATCAAAGGCGAACACCGCCAGCCCCATCAGCACGGCGGCGAGCGCGAGGCGGGGGAGGCGGCGGCGCAGCTGGGCGTCGGCATGGAAATGGCCGCGCTTCACCAGCGTGCGATAGAGCATCCAGACGTTGACGGT
>JASLBO010000107.1 GCA_030146605.1 Sphingomonas sp.
GTTGAAGTAGTTGGAAAATTATATAACGCTGTACGGACGACGGTAACTGACCGTGAGGCCGCCGCAAAGGACTTGGGCTACTCTGGCCTTTCCGGCTCGTCGGCCAAGACACTGGCTGATCTTGTCCACTTCGGGCTGCTAGAGCGCGCTGGTAAAGGCGGCATTCGCGTGTCTGAGCGCGCAGTCCAGATTCTGTGGGGGGAGCCGCGGGATAAGCGGGAGGCAATTCACAACGCCTCCTCATCGCCTACGCTGTTCGCCGATTTGCAGCAGCAGTTCGGTGAGGTGATCCCATCCGAAAACCAGCTTAAAGGTTACCTTCACCGTCGTGGATTCGCCGACGTTGCCATCCCGTATGTGACTAAGAGTTATACCGATACGATGCGCTTTGCTCAGGAAGCGGTCGAAAGCGAAAGTCATGGCGCGCCCGAGCCGCGCGATTCAGATGAGAATGCGCACGGTCGCAATGGTGAGGGCCGCGTCGTCGTTGAAGATCGGTCGGGCGGTTCGCGCGTGGAAGGTCAGCGGCGTCAGCGCAAAGAGGTTGAGCTGATGGAAGACGAACGGGTGATTTTCGTGGATGAGGCTGGCCCTGGCCAGTACCTCAAGGTGATCGCGACGGGCGAGTTGGACGATGTGCAGATCGAAGCGCTGGAGGACTTTATCAAGCGCCGGAGAAAGCGCATCTTCCGGACGCTCAATACCGCGGGCCTAGAGCCTGCAAAGGATGATCTGGATGATCTCTGATGACCGACGAACCAACCCAACTCGCCAAGTTCAAGGAAGTCGCGCGCGAGCTTGAGACGGACCACGACGCCGAGCGCTTCAAGGAGAGGTCGGAAGGGTCGCTGGGGCCAAGCCGAGGTGTAGCCTAAAACCCTTTCTCTCCTTGACGGGGAGAGGATACCTCCGCCCCAGCTTGCCGCCTAGCGGAGGCTGTAGAGGAGGAGAGCGGAGCGATGCTCCGCGCGGCTGCTGCGCAGCCGCACCCCCTCACCCAGCTCCGACTAAGGCTTTGCTTTGCAAAACCTAAGTTTGCGCAACCCTCTCCCCCTTGCAGGGGGCGAGGGACGTAAAGGGCTGTTCAACCAGGCCAGCCGCTGCGTCCATCGACCAAACAGCTCATGTAAACCAGATAGGTTATTTCCTCTTGACATCGTCACGTTGATATGGCACAAATAGCCACGCTGAAGAATTGCGAGTCGGGGGCTTCGGGCTCCTGAAGGCCGGGCACCGGGGTGCGCCGGCCTTTTCCTTTTGAGGAGCAGACGATGCACATCATCTCGGTCTGTCCGGTCAACGGGCAGCGGCAGTGGCGCCGCGTGCGCAAGGACGGGTTCGGCATCGGGAAGCGGCAGCGCTTCCTCGATGCGCTGGCCATGAGCTGCAACGTCGGGTCCGCCGCGCGCTATGCCGGGGTGGACAAGGCGACCCCTTATTCGTGGCGGGCGCGCGACGCGCAGTTCGCCGCGCAATGGCGCGAGGCGCTGGCGATCGGATACGAACGGCTGGAGACGCTGGCGCTCGAACATTGCGGCGCCGGGATGGCGCTCGAGCCGCCCGATCCGGACCGGGTGGATCCGGCCGATCCACAGGCGCCGCCGCCTTTCGATTTCGACAAGGCGCTGCTGCTGCTGCGCCTGCACCGGGCGCAGCAGCGCAAGCGCGACGCCGCGCCCGAGCGGGCGTCGATGCGCCGCCCGGCGACGCGCGAGGAAACCAATGCGGCACTGATCAAGGCGCTGACCGCAGCCAAGAAGCGATTGGAGAAACCCGGTGATAGCTGAAGCGGCAACGGCGGAGGACCTGGCGATTTTGCGCGACTTGGTCGCGCTGCCGGCGAAAGAGTGGCCGCGCGTGCTGGCGCGGCTGAGCGACCGCTATTGCGCCGAGCTGCAGGCCCGCTTTCCGCTCTGGGCGCATAAGGGGCAGCTCGATCCGGGGGGCGACCCGCTGGTCTGGCTGCTCATGGCGGGGCGCGGCTTCGGCAAGACCCGCGCCGGCGCCGAATGGGTGAGCGGGATGGCGCGCGGCGCCGGGGAGGCGCGGTTCGCGCTGGTCGGCGCGACCTGCGACGATGTCCGCCGCGTGATGATCGAGGGGCCGAGCGGGCTGCTCGCCGTGGCGCGCGAGGGCGAGCGGCCGACATGGTCGCGCACCCGCGGGGAGCTGCGCTTCGCCTCGGGCGCGATGGCGTTCGTCTATTCGGCGGAAGCGGCGGAGGCGCTGCGCGGGCCCGAGCATCACGCGGCGTGGTGCGACGAGATCGGCAAATGGGGCCGGCACGGGATCGCCGCATGGGATAATCTGCTGTTCGGCCTGCGGCTGGGCGCGCAGCCGCGGACGCTGGTGACGACCACGCCGCTGCCAACCGAACTGGTTCGCCGGGTGCGGCGGCTGGCGAAAGCGGAGGCGGCGTTGTTCGGCGGCCGGACGCGGGACAATCCGCACTTGCCCGAAAGCTTCGTCGCGGCGATGCTGGCGACCTATGCGGGGACGCGGCTGGGGCGGCAGGAGCTGGACGGCGAGTTGCTCGAGGATGTGGTCGGCGCCTTGTGGACCCGGCGACTGATCGAGCGCGCCTGGATTGCGGCGGCGCCCGAGCTGGTGCGCGTGGTGGTGGGCGTCGATCCGCCGGCGAGCGCCGGGGGCGATGCCTGCGGGATCGTCGCGGTCGGGCTGGGGCGCGACCGCTGCGGCTATGTGATCGAGGATGCGACGATCGCCGGCGCCTCGCCCGATGGCTGGGCGCGCGCGGTGGCGGCGTGCGCGGCGCGGCACGCGGCGGACCGGGTGGTGGCCGAGAAGAATCAGGGCGGCGACATGGTGACGAGCGTGCTGCGCGGCGCCGACAGCGAGCTGCCGGTGCAGCTGGTCCATGCCTCGCGCGGCAAGAGCGTGCGCGCCGAGCCGATCGCCTTGCTCTACGAATCGGGCAAGATCCGCCATGCCGGGGGGTTCCCCGAGCTGGAGGACGAATTGTGCGGGCTGCAGGCGGGCGGCGGCTATGACGGGCCGGGGCGCTCGCCCGACCGCGCCGACGCTCTGGTGTGGGCGATGACCGAATTGATGCTCGGCAAGCGGGGTGCGGCGCGGATCACGCTGATGTAGGGCGGCGGCAATCAAGGAGTCGAAGATGGTCCCGCGCGAACTGATCGATACGGCTGACGTGCCCGGCGGCGAGCCGCTGCGGCTGTTTCGCCGCGGCGCCGATTACATGATCGTGCTAGACCGCAACGAGCTGATGAACAGCCGGATGAGCGGATCCGAGGAGGCGCTCGCCGAGATGACGATCGACCGGCTGCGCGTGCCGGCGCCGCACCTGCTGATCGGCGGATACGGCATGGGGTTCACGCTGCGCGCGGCGTTGCGGCGGCTGGACGGCGATGCGCGAGTGACCGTCGCCGAGCTGGTGCCGGGGATCATCGACTGGGCGCGCGGGCCGATGGCGGAGCTGACCGCCGGGTGCCTCGACGACCGGCGGGTGGAAGTGGTGATCGACGATGTCGGCGCGCGGATCCGCCACGGGCGCGGGGGCTATGACGCGATCCTGCTCGATGTCGACAACGGCCCCGACGGGCTGACCCGGCCGGGCAATGACGGGCTCTATTCGATGCGCGGCCTGGCCGCGGCGCGGAGCGCGCTGCGCACCGGCGGGATATTGGCGATATGGTCCGCGGCGCCCGATGCGGCGTTCGCGCGGCGGCTGGCCGATGCGGACTTTACGGTGGAGGAAGTCGGCGTGCGGGCGCGGAGCAACGGCAAGGGGCCGCGCCACGTGATCTGGTTCGCGACTCGGCGCTGACGCCGAACTGACGGAGAATTTCGATATGAAATGGTTCGGACGCAAGTCCGGGCGCGATGGCGCCCGGCTTCCTTTGGCGCGTGGCGGCAGCATCGCCGGCTTCGGCGATTGGCCGCGCAGCTACGAAGCACAGGTGCGCGAAGGCTATTGCCACAATCCGGTGGCGCAGCGCGCCGTCAAGCTGGTCAGCGAAGGCGTGGGCTCGGCGCCGCTCACGGCGAGCGACCCGGCGCTGGCGGCGCTGGCGACGGCGCGGTCGGGCGGGCAGGTGCTGATCGAGACGGTCGCGGCGCAATTGCTGCTCCACGGCAGGCGCTGGCGCGACTGGACCTCATCGTACAAGGTACCGTTGTCGCGGCAGGCGTCGACACGCCGCCGGCGAATCCCGCGCCCGGGGCATGCTGGCTTCTGGGCGACGCTCCCGAGGACGCCTGGGCGGGGCATCCGCGCGCACTTGCCGGCTGGACGAGCTCCGGCTGGATTTTCGTCGAGGCCCATGAGGGCATGCAGGTGTGGGTGGGCCCGGAGCAGGGGAATGCGCTGTTCTCGAGCGGCGTCTGGCGGCTCGGAGAGGTCTGTGGAAAACTTTTTGTCGAGGGAGACCAAGTGGTTGGCTCAAGAGGTGAGGCGATCACGGAACCGTTGGGAGGCACGACGGTTGATGGCGAGGCACGGGCAGCGATTGTTTCGGTGCTGGAAGCATTGCGCACGCACGGTTTGATCCAGGGAGGTTGAACCTGTTGCGTTTATGCAACAGCCCCGGTTTTGTGTGCTTGCGCCGAAACCTTCGTTTCGGTAGTGAGTTTTTCGCTGTCCGTAGTGACAACTTTGAAA
>JASLBO010000455.1 GCA_030146605.1 Sphingomonas sp.
ACAAAGTCACCCAGGACAGCGGGAACACCGTCACCAGATGGAACAGGGCGAAGCTGGCGAGCGGCGCGAACGAACCGAGCACAATGGTCCGTCCTTCGAGCCGCACGGTTTCCCAGAACGGCGCGGGCTGGAGTTCGCGGCTTTCGAACAACCGCTCGAATTCGGGAGTTGCGACGAGCCGCAGCCGGGCGAACAACGCCACCACGTTGATCGCGAAGGCGACGAAGAATGGATAGCGCCAGCCCCAGGACAGGAAATCCCCATTCGACAAGGTCGACAGGAAGAAGGCGAACAGCCCCGCCGCGACGATAAGCCCCAGCGGCGCCCCGAGCTGGGGAATCATCGCATACCAGCCGCGTTGCTTTTCGGGCGCGTTGAGTGCGAGCAGCGAAGGCAGCCCGTCCCACGCGCCGCCCAGCGCGATGCCCTGGCCGACGCGGCACAAAGCGAGCAGCCAGATCGCGGCGACGCCGATCTGGTTGTAGCTCGGCAGGAAGGCGATCGACATGGTCGAGCCGCCGAGCAGGAACAATGCGATCGTGAGCTTGACCCCGCGCCCGTGCTTGCGATCGACCCACATGAAGATCGCAGATCCCAAGGGGCGGGCGATGAAGGCGAGCGCGAACAGTGCGAAGGAATAGAGCGTGCCGGTCAGCGGATCGACGAACGAGAAAACGAGGGACGGGAACACCAGCACCGAGGCGATGGCGTAGACGAAGAAGTCGAAGAACTCGCTCGTGCGGCCGACGATCACGCCGATCGCGATCTCGCCCGGCGCGATCCGATGCTCGCGCGCATTGATCAGGCGCGCGTCGCGTTCGAGGGGCGTCGAAGTCGACGCGGCAATCGGTGCACTCATTCTTTCGCTCCGGCAGCCTTTTGCTGTGTTATTGCGTTTGAACGCGCGTTGCACCAGAAAAGCGCCGCGACGGGGATAGGACAAAATGTCCAATGTCGGCGCATGGACGCGCCGGGATAGGCGGAGGCCATGCGCGAAGACACACCATTGTCCACAGCACGCCGGTTCATCCCCCTGCTCCCGCTGGCCGCACTTGTCTCGGCGTGCGGGGGCAACGCGGTGCTCGACCCTGCGGGCGACATCGCGCTCCAGCAGCGCGACATCATCTATATCTCGACGGCGCTGATGCTGCTGATCATCGTACCTGTCATGGCGCTAACGGTGGTGTTCGCGTGGCGCTATCGTGCGAAGAACAAGGATGCGACCTACGATCCACATTTCGACCATTCGACGGCGCTCGAGCTGGTCATCTGGTCGGCCCCGCTGCTGATCATCATCTGCCTCGGCGCTCTGACCTGGTGGAGCACCCATCTGCTCGATCCGTTCCGCCCAATCAACCGGATCTCGGCCCAGAAGCCCGTCGATCCCAAGGCGAGGCCGCTCCTCGTCGAAGTCGTCTCGCTCGACTGGAAATGGCTGTTCATCTATCCCGAGCAGGGCGTCGCGACGGTCAACGAACTGGTCCTCCCGGTCGATCGCCAGGTGCGGTTCCAGCTCACTTCAACCAACATGATGAATACCTTCTACGCGCCAACGATGGCGGGGATGATCTACACCATGCCCGGTATGCGCAGCACGCTCCATGCAGTGCTCAACCGTCAGGGGCAGTTCGACGGCATGTCCGCCAATTATAGCGGTGCCGGCTTCTCCAACATGCGGTTCAAGCTCTACGGCGTCGACCAGAGCGGGTTCGATGGCTGGGTCGCGCGAGTCAAGAGCAGCGGCGCCGCGCTAGACACCAGGCGCTTCCTCGAACTCGAAAAGCCCAGCGAGCGCGTTCCGGCGACCTATTTTTCAGCCGTCGAAGCGGGCCTTTTCGACCGCGTGTTCAATCGCTGCGTTCGCCCGGGTACGCCGTGCATGAAGGATGTGATGCGACACGACATGCAGAGCGGCGGCGGCAATCCGCACGATTCGCGGGCCGGCGCGGGCGTGCCATCGGGCCGCAGTGCCCCGCCGCCCGCCGGCCATAAGCCCGAGGGCGCGATCTTCAAGCACGGCGAGGAGAAGGGCAGCGGCCCGCACCGGACCGCGCCTGCCGCGAAGGAAACGCCGGGAAGCGCGAAGCCCGATTCGCCCAATAATCGCGATATGTCGCGAACCCTGTTCCTTGCCGTGCCGGGCGCTCTCCGCGTCGGCCAGGCCTGAGCCGCCGGAGCCATCATGTTCGACGAAAGTCTCACCCGCGCGATCTTCGGCCGCCTCACCTTCGAATCCTTCCCTATCCACGAGCCGATCCTGCTCGTGACCTTCGCCGTCGTCGTTCTGGGCGGGCTCGGCGTGGTCGGGGCGATAACCAAATACCGGCTGTGGGGATGGCTGTGGCGCGAATGGTTCACGTCGATCGACCACAAGAAGATCGGGATCATGTACATCCTGCTCGGCATCGTCATGCTGCTACGCGGCTTTGCCGACGCGGTGATGATGCGGCTCCAGCAGGCGATGGCGTTCGGCGGGAACGAGGGCTATCTGCCGCCGCACCATTTCGATCAGGTGTTCACCGCGCACGGGACCATCATGATCTTCTTCGTCGCGATTCCGCTGGTGGTCGGGCTGATCAACTTCGTCATGCCGCTCCAGATCGGCGCGCGCGACGTCGCCTTTCCGTTCCTCAACAATCTCAGCTTCTGGCTCACCGCGGCGGGCGCGATGCTCGTGATGGTGTCGCTCTTCGTCGGCGAATTCTCGACGGCGGGCTGGCTCAATTATGTGCCCGTCGCCAATCTGCAGAACAGCCCCGGCACCGGGCCTGATTACTATCTGTGGGCGCTCCAGATCGCCGGAATCGGCACGACATTGTCGGGTATCAACATGGTCGCGACGGTGATCAAGATGCGCGCGCCCGGCATGACGATGATGAAGATGCCGATATTCGTCTGGACTGCGTTCTGTAGCAACATCCTCGTGGTGGCGATCTTCCCGGTGCTCACTGCGGCGTTCGCGATGCTGATGCTCGATCGTTATGTCGGCTTCAACTTCTTTACCAACGATCTCGGTGGCAACCCGATGATGTACTGGAACCTGGTGTGGATCTGGGGCCATCCCGAGGTGTACGTCCTCGTCCTGCCGGCATTCGGCATCTATTCCGAGATCACCTCGACCTTCACCGGCAAGCGATTGTTCGGCTATTCGTCGATGGTGTACGCGACCGTGGTGATCACGATCCTGTCGTGGCTGGTGTGGCTCCACCACTTCTTCACCATGGGTTCGGGCGCCAGCGTCAACAGCTTCTTCGGCATCGCGACGATGGTCATCTCGATCCCGACCGGCGCAAAGATCTTCAACTGGCTGTTCACGATGTACCGTGGCCGCATCCGCTTCGAGCTGCCGATGCAGTGGGTCGTCGCGTTCATGCTCACCTTCACGGTGGGCGGGATGACCGGGGTGCTGCTCGCGATCCCGCCGGCCGACTTCGTGCTCCACAATTCGCTGTTCCTCGTCGCGCATTTCCACAACGTCATCATCGGCGGAGTCGTGTTCGGGCTGTTCGCAGGCATCGAATATTGGTTCCCCAAGGCATTCGGCTTCAAGCTCGACCCTTTCTGGGGCAGGATCCACTTCTGGGGCTGGGTGATCGGCTATTGGGTGGCGTGGACGCCGATGTACGTCGCCGGGCTGATGGGCGTCACGCGGCGCCTGCAGCATATCGAGGACCAATCGACTCAACCGCTGTTCATTATCTCGGCGATCGGGGTGGGGATCATCGCGATCGGCATCCTCGGCTTCGTGATCCAGATCGCGGTCAGCATCATCAACCGCGACAAGCTCCGCGACACCACCGGCGATCCGTGGGATGGGCGTACGCTGGAATGGGCGACTTCATCGCCGCCGCCGGCCTATAATTTCGCCTTCACCCCGCAGGTCCACGACCTCGACGCGTGGTACGACATGAAGGGCCGCAACGCCGAGCGGCCGACGAGCGGCTACAAGGCGATCCACATGCCGCGCAACACCGGCGCGGGGGTGATCCTCTCGGCCCTCGCGCTCGTCCTGGGCTTCGCGATGATCTGGTATATGTGGTGGCTGGCCGCGCTCTCCGCGCTGGGGCTGCTCGTCGTCAGCATCCTCCACACCTTCAACTATAACCGCGACTACTTCATCCCCGCGGAGGAAGTGGCGCAAACCGAGGACGCGCGCACCAAGCTGCTCGCGGCGGGAGCGTGACCATGGCCGCCGATGCACTGAACCCGGACGGCGAGGCCAGGCCGACCTTCTACCTCGTCGAGGAGGAGCATCACCCGGAGGCCGGGGGCAGCACGCTGCTCGGTTTCTGGATCTATCTGATGAGCGACGCGCTCATCTTCGCGACGCTGTTCGCCACGTACGGCGTGCTGAGCACGGCCTATGCCGGGGGCCCCTCCCCGCGCGAGATCTTCGAACTGCCGCTGGTCGCGCTCAACACCGCGTTGCTGCTCACTTCGTCGATCACCTACGGCTTCGCAGTGATCGCGATGCAGG
>JASLBO010000508.1 GCA_030146605.1 Sphingomonas sp.
GGCCGAGGTGATGGTCCCGCTGTTCCGAAGCGTCGCCGAGGGTCCGCTATTGGTCGAGATCTGACCGTCCACGGCGCTGTTCTGCCCGCCATCGATCGTGCCCTTGTTGTCCAGACCGGTGAAGACGCCGCTGATCGCCCCGATTACGCCCGATTGCTGGTTGACGATATCAAGATAGGATCGCACGTCGAGCGCGGCCCGGATCGCATACCCGCCGGTCCCGCTGATCGTGCCGCTATTGTCCAGCGTCAGGGATGTGGAGCCATAGGGATTGGCGGGCGAAGCGGTCATCGCGATGCCGACCGTGCCGGTGATGCTCCCCCCCGCGCCGACGCTCAGCTTGAGCGTTTCGAAAGTATTGGCGCCGGTATTGGACGTGCCCGTGCGAAATTCGATGCCGTACTGGCCGATACCTTCGATGGCGCCGCCGGCAACGATCGTGGTGGTGTTGGTCGGGATCGTGCCGCTCTGGCGCGCGACGAGCAGCGCGGCCGTTGCGGGCGACGAGACCACCGCGCCTTCGCTGATCTCGACTCTGATGCGGTCCGACGCAACGACAAGGCCGCTCGCCTGCTCACCGTCACACCGTGTCGTCTGGTCGGCGATGGCGGGGTCGGGGGCGCATCTCGCCGATGCGGCGGTGCCCCAAAAGGCCGCCATCGCCAGCGCGCTGGCGCTCAGTGCGTAGCGATACCTTGCAGAGAAAACAGCCATAACCCCCCTTGAACCCACCGATTTCTATGAAGAGCGGTCTGGGGCGTGTCTAGCCTCGAGCGGAAATGGCGCCCAAAACCCTAAGTTTATGCGTGATTCTGCAGAGAAATGGCGCTCACGCCCCGGCGCCATCCACGAGCAGCCACCGTACCTGACTCAAGGTCACGCCGCCGCCTTCGCGGGTGATTTTGATAAACCATTCGTCGCGACCGCCTTGAATGTCACGTCGGCGCCTACTTGAGCGCGGAGCTTTTTGCGCTCTTTTCGATCGGCGGCTCGATGCCGTCGACAACCTGCTTGGGGCATCCTCCGGTTCCTCCCGTGCGTCGCCGCGGCCGGCTCTGGCCAGACGCCGAGCGCAGGCGCCTTTTGCTTGCCGAGAATGCGATAGCTGAGACGCGAGTATTTGCCGCCGTTTCGGATCACTTGCAGAGGCATCGCTCACAGGCTGCCAAGTAGCGCACGGGAACCGGAGTGTCCTGGGAGAAGAATCGCACCTTCGCCGCCGTGCAGACATCGAGGTGATTGACGTTCCGGCCTTGGCTCGACTGGCGGGAGGTTGCCCGACCGGGCTTCTTCGATATCGGCGCGACCGACTGCAACGGCGAAGGCCTCATGGCGGAATCCCACTTGGCTCGACGGGGGCGAAACAATCTTACGCTACGAGCGGCCGATAATACCGAGGCATGACGCCTGCTTTGAACCAGACGGGATGCGGCCCCCCTGAGAATTCAGGTCTCGCTCTAGGTCAGAAGTGATCGGTAACTTCCGACCTTGCGGCTCCTGGCAAAGCGCCTCAGCGTTTCTTCGATACTGGACAGGATCGAATCCTTGGTTACGTCGCCAGGATGCACGGCCACCCGAACCGTTCGCAGCGGATGAAGCACCTGACGGGCGAGCGCCGCGAAGGCGAGGGAAGACGCCGTCCTTGCGGTCGATCTGCTGGCCCAGGTGACCACCGGCCCGCGTGCCACGACCTTACCCGTTTGTGGGATCCAGACCTTCATGTGATCCTCGGCGATAGCGAAGCTACTGTCGCGCAAGGCGTGCATCGCGCCCGATCCATAGAGCCATGCCGGCGCGATGAACCCGGCGCTTTTTCGGCCGATGATATCCTCGACGAGCGCCCGCCCGTCTTCCATTCTGCGCGCCGCCTCGTCGTAGGAGAGGCCGAGAAATTCGCCTTCGCTCGCTGTCATGTACCTGGCCTTCAGGCCGGAGATGCCCTGATGCTCGGCGGTGTCCTTGTGATACCAGCCATGGACGAACATCTCGATTCCGCTGTCGGACCAAGCCCTGAGGCGGTTGGCGAATGGCGTGCCCGAGCGGATCGGGTGGCGCCCCCAATGGTCGGGCACAACGAGCATGGCAAAGCTGGAACATCGCAGCGTATCCGTCAGCAGTCCGGCGAGCCGGTCGACCTGCCGTTCCGACCCCGGGCTGACATCGTGAATCGACGCGAGGAGTGACCGCTTGTCAGAAGCTGGCATTGACTCCGATCCTTACTGTTCTCGGCCGCAGAGGCGTTCGCTGATTCCCTTCGGCTACGGAAAAGGGATTGCCGTAGGAGAAACGGTTGGCTCGGCTGTCCATCAGGTTTTCGATGTCCAGTGAAAGGCCCCAGCGTCCAAATTCGGCGCGTGCTCCGATAGCCGTGTCGATATAGTCCCCCTGCGAAAGATCGAACGGAGCGCGTACACCCAGATACGAGGTGCCGATGTAACCGACCGATCCGTCCAGCGTGATTTTTGTATCGGCGACCCAAGGCTCGAAACGCGCGGTGAGCCGCCCACCGCTCTCGGCGACATTGGGCAAGTTCCCTTCCGCATCGGCCTGGAACTCAGGTGTCGGCCGATCAAGTCTGCTGGTCGTGTTGAAAGCCGATATTCGAAAGCTGAGTTCCGGATCGGCCTGCCAGGCAAGATTGGCCGATAAATAGTGCACCTGCGCCGAGCCGAGATTCGCGACATAGGGGAAGCCTTCACGCGTCACCAGATCGGCTTGCACCCGGCTCCACCTCGAATAGGCATAGGACAGTCCGCCTGACAGCCGCGAACCCACGTCGGTGCCAAAGCGCATGCCAATCTCCGATGCGCGGACCTCGTCTGGCTGGAAGCTGGTCACCGCGGCTTGATCGCCGCTTCCCGTCAGCTGCTGCGCCCCAGGCCTGAATCCCTCCTGATAGCGTAGATATCCAATCATCCCCTCCCAAGGTTTCCAGGACAGAGCGGCGGTCGGCAGAAACCGCGTCAGCGGACGGGTTTGCTCGACCGAAGCTTCGCCCAAATCGGTAGCGAAGTCATCGAACCGTAGAAAAAGGGACAGCCTTCCACCGCCGGTGATCGAGACATTGCGCCAGAGGGGCATTGTTGCCTCGCCAAAGAAGGCGGCGTCCAGGGTTTCCGATCGAACATTGGAGATCGGCGCGGGCGCATCTGGCGGACCGAGAAACCGGTCTATACGATTGACGTTGTGGGCAATCGAAAAGCCCGACACCCAGTTTGAAATCCAGCGCGTCGATCCCGAGATCCGCGTCTCGTGGGTCAGCAGCCTGACTTCCATGTTCTCATCAAACAAGGTGGGAATCTGCGCGGTGGGCGACGTGGCGTCGAATACCGTGTTGATCGAATGATAGGTGTAGGAGGTGTTCGACAAAAGCCTGGCGAAGCCGAGGTCGGCCCGGAGGGTTACGAAACCCAGGCGATAGTCATTGTCGAATGGTTGCGCGACGAACGATCGACGCGTCAGCGCGGAAGAGAGTGGAGCGTCGGCATACTGGCCGTCCCTGCTACCCGTGTCCTGAGAGACGATTCCGGCATCGATGCTCAATCCGGCGTTGAACTCCATTCGAAAGGTTGCCCGCAGTCCCGACACGATCGTGCGGTTGACGTCGGACAGGTCCCGTCGGACATCGTCGATATAGCCCGGGCGCAAGATGCGATATCCGACAATTCGGACTGCGGCGCGTCCACCAATCGGGATATTTGCGACGATGGCGCCGTCATTGCCCAACTTCTCGCCGGTCACCGCGATCGCTGCGGTTCCGCTGGCCTCGAACGTTCCGGGCGCTGGAAGGCGTGGCACGATATGGATCACACCGCCCAGCGAACCCGCGCCGTAGAGAGCCCCTTGCGGGCCTTCGACGACTTCGACCCTCTCGATGTCGTATAGCGCCAGGTCAGGATCAGGAGCGCTATATGTGAGTCTGCTTTCTCCGAAATATTGGCTGACTGTCGATTGCAATTGCCCGTTGAAGCTGCTGTCGGCGATTCCACGGACGAAAATCTTGTTTCGACCCGAACCAAGATTGGTCGAGCCCAGGTTCGGAAGATCTCTAAGCAAGACTTCGCTGCCCCTGCTGCCGAAATGAAGGCTTTGCGCCTCATCGAATGAGGCAGCATGGAATGCGCCAGGATAGTCGGCCAGCGCCACATTCTGTTTGCTTGCCGTGACGATGATCTCTTCGGACGGTGTCGGTAGATGGGCAGAGGGCTGGGGCGAAGGGCTTGTCGGGGCCCTCGGCCGTCGAGCAGCCTCTTGTCGGGCGCGACGGGCTGGCTGGCGAAGCAGCCGCACCACGTTCCCGCGCGAAATTCTAAAATCGTACCCGGTACCTTGCAGCAGTCGACGCAACCCTTGGCGGAGGGTGTAACGCCCCCTCAGTCCGGCAATCCGCACCGACCGCAGTGCCGGATCACTGGTGTCGATGGATACGCCCGCCTGGGCGGCGAGCGATACCAGTGCGAAATTCAATGGCCCGGCTGGAATATCTAACGAGATCTCTTCGGCAGCGTGCGCCGGGAAGGTTGCCGCTGCGCAGACAATCTGTGCGCTCGCCAAGAGCAATCTGACGCTCACTGAGCTTCGACGGACCAGCGTGTCCCGTCAGCGACAATCTTCTCGCCCACCAGTTCCTCCAGCCGCTCGCGCAGTGCATCCCGATTTCCATCGGTCTGGATCACGCCCGAAAAGCGCCTGGAGCGCATTGCTCGTGGAAGCTCGAGCGATATTCCAGCGGACCTGACCAGATCATCGGCGACCTGTTCCAGAGGAGCCTGATCATAAACGAGTTTTCCGTCTGCCCAGCTTCCGATCGATGCGACCGGTCTCTGCGAAACTTCGATCTTCCCGCGATCGTCTGCCGCAAGGCTGTCACCTGCGCGAAGGTCGATGGTCCGGGCCGTGCTTTCGAAGCGCACCGCGCCTTCCGCCACTCCTACGCGAAACTGCCGATGGGTGCGGACCACGTTGAACACCGTTCCTATATCGACCAGGCGCTGCTCGCCAGCGACGACGATGAACGGGTCGGAGTCGTCGTGCTTCACGACAAATCGGGCTTCGCCTCGGGCGATCTCCACCGATCTGGCGTCGTTCTTGTCGAGGACGATCCTGGTGCCGCCGTTGAGCAGGATCTCGCTCCCGTCCGCAAGCGAAACGGTTCGAGTCTCGCCCGCCGCGGTTTCGATCGAATAGCGCGCATCCCGGTCGGGCAGCATTTGAACGCCAAACAGACCAGCCACCGCTATCGAAGCTGCAAGCGCACCCCAGCGCCACCCGGGCCGGCGAACGGGTTCGCTGCCGCCAGCATGAGCATCATCATCCTCGTCATTGCTGAATTCCGGTAGCCGCTCATCTCCATCGCCGGGCGGAAAAGTTGCCCTCTCAAGCAGGGGCGACATACGCACGTCACCGTCGGCGACGGCTTCATAGACGCCGTTATGAGCGGGATCGGCCTCCAGCCACTCGGCGAATTCGACCCACGCATCCTCGTCGGCGTCCTTCAGCCGGAGGTGCCAGGCTATCGCCTGCTCGACCATTACGCGATCAGGAAAAGCTGACATTGTCGGCCTCCTTTTGCGAGAGTTGCGCAGTGCCATCCAGTTCTTCGCGCAAAAGCTGGAGCTTTCGATAAGCCCGCTGGAGGTGCTTCTCCACGGCGCTCAAGCTGAGATCCAGGCTGTTGGCGATAGCCTTTTGCGACAGACCGTCGAGCCGATACATCTTCAGAATCTGCGCGGTCCGGTCCGGCATCGACGCAAGCGCCGCATTGACCCGCTCGAGTTCGTCGCGCGCGATTGCGCTCTCCTCTGGCGAAGGTGTGGCGTCCTTTTCTAGGTCGGGGCCTAGCCGATTGCGCGTCCAGTGATCGTCTCGCGCCTGCTGTCGCCGACGCCCCCGGCGATGGTCGTGCAGGAGGTTGTTCGCCATTTGGTAAAGATATGCCCGCGGGTTACTGACAGGGCCGGTACGGATGCTGGTCAGTTTCACGTACAGGTCCTGCCATAGATCTTCTACTTCGGCAGGGTTGCATTGGCGCGCAAGCATGAAGCGCACCAGATCGGAACGCATTTCGCCGAGTAGTTGCGCGAGGCCCGTTTCGCCAGTGCTCGAATCTTCGGACCTTTGTGACATACAACTCCCATAGGGGCCGCGCTGCCACCGGGGCAATGGACCAGGCGATCCCACGAGCTTTTGAACGGCTTCCGGCATCAAGAGCGGCCCTTCCAGGATCTGCTGGCCGATGTTTCCGGCCTTGCCGCGGTACGCCCGCCTACCATCCGAAGCTTGAAGCGCGGCTCCGGGCAGGCATTGACCGGCGGAATTTCGAATCCGCCGATCCGGTCGATGCTGCCCATGCCTGGTCCCTTGGCGGTCGATCCGCGTGTCTGGCGCCAGACGCCGGGGACTGCGCAAAACCGCACATGCGGGGGAGATAATAGTGAAATGGGCGGAGGACGGCGTCATGCAACCCCGCGCAGGCGGGGTAGCAGGAGTTATGACCGGTTTGGGGCGTGACAGGACCGAACTGATGGGGTCAGTATCGGTCTGCTCGAGGACTCAGCACGAGCTATGCGTTCGCACGACGGAAGTTTTGGAGAAACCGGCCCGCCCAGTGATCGACAAAGCCCTGACCGAAGACCTTCTCGGCCCTGGTCAGCCCCACAACGAACAAACCCCAGGCCACGAGGATGCCGGCTGCCATCATTTCGGGCTCGCGCGCGTGCCCGTCTATCAGCGGCGTTATCACTTTCAGGCCCAACACCAGTAGAATCAGCCCCACGAAGATTCCGATCGCTCCCGACTGTCGCCTTGGCGGCTTTCCCA
>JASLBO010000512.1 GCA_030146605.1 Sphingomonas sp.
GCTCGCCCCCGGCGGCACCGGCAAGAGCTGGTTCCAGCAAGTGCCGCTTGCCGAATACGGCCTCGACCCGCGCCGCCCCGCCACGCTGCGGATCGGCGCGCGCACCTTCGCCAACGGCAGCGACGTGCTGATCGCGCCTTCGCCGCGCTTCGGCACCGCCACCCAGACCGTAGCGGGTGAGGCGGTGTTCGTCGGCTACGGCATCGAGGCGCCCGATCTCGGCTATCAGGATTATGCCGGGCTCGACCTGCGCGGCAAATTCGCGGTGATGCTACTCGGCCCGCCGAAGGGGCTCCCGCAAGCGGCGGCCGCGCGGATCAATCGCGAGCGCGGCGTGGCCGCGGCCAGGCATGGCGCGATCGGCATCCTGTATCTCGTCGCACCGGGCGAGCAACGGCAATGGCGCTACGCCTCGGATACCCTGCTCGAAGACACCACAAGATGGCTGAGCGACGAAGGCTTCCCCGACGGCCAGGATCCCGGGGTGCGGATCGGCGCCTATCTGAACGCCGCCGCCGCAAAGGCATTGTTCGCCGGCAGCGCGATGCGCGCGGAGCAGCTCTTCGCCGCTGCCGCCGCGCCCCGGCCCCGCATCGCAGGCTTCGCGCTCAAACAACGCGCGACGCTGGCGCGCACCAGCAAGGTCAAGGCCTATCGCAGCCCCAACGTGATCGGCATATTGCCCGGTTCGGACCCCGCATTGGCGGACCAATATGTCGTGCTGAGCGCGCATCTCGACCATGTCGGGCGTGATCCGCACGCACCCGGCGACAAGATCCACAACGGCGCGATGGACAATGCCGCCGGGGTCGCGACGATGCTCGAGGCTGCCCGCGCCTTCACCACCGGCAAGACCCGGCCGAGGCGCTCGATCCTGTTCGTCGCGCTCACTGCCGAGGAAGACGGCCTGCTCGGCTCGAGCTATCTCGCGCAGCATCCGGTGACCGGCAAGGGCCGGCTCGTCGCCGACGTCAATCTCGACATGCCGATCCTGCTCTACGACTTCCACGACGTGATCGCGTTCGGCGGCGAGCATTCGACAATGGGCGAGATCGTCGCGCGCGCGGGCGCCAGGATGGGAGTCACGGTCTCGCCCGACCCGGTGCCCGAGGAGCAGTTCTTCGTCCGCTCGGACCATTTCAACTTCGTCGAGGCGGGCGTGCCGTCGATCTTCCTGATGACCGGCTTCGCCAATGGCGGCGAGAAGGCGTTCCGCGACTATCTAGCACACCATTACCACCAGGTGTCCGATCAGATCGACTTGCCGTTCAACTGGGAAGCCGGCGCGAAGTTCGCGCGGCTCAATTACTGGATCGCCCGCGAAGTGGCCGACGCGCCGGAGGCGCCATCCTGGTATCAGGGCGACCCGTTCGGCGAGCGCTTCGCGCCGGGTGCGCCGCGCGCTCCGCGACCGAGCGCGACCCCGCCGGCCGGCTGAGTCCGTGCTGAAACGGATATGGTTGACTGGATAGCGGCAGCGGGCGCAGGCATGGTCACGGCCGGGGCCGTTGCGAGAAGGAGCATGCGATGGGGGAATTCGCGCGACAGCCGACGCGGAGCGAAGAGCCCGCCGCAGCCGCCCGCCGATCCGCAACCCCGCCGGGAGCCCGCCCGGCCGTGCTTCAGGCTCGCGAAATGGCGGCGCGCGTGACTGCCCGGGGCACGCCTCGCGACGGGCTTCCCGCGAACCTCAAGGCCGGATTGGAAAGCCTGTCGGGGATCGCCCTCGACGATGTGCGCGTCCACCGCAATTCCGCCCGGCCCGGGCAAGTGCAGGCGCATGCCTTTGCGCAAGGCAGCGACATCCATCTCGGCCCCGGCCAGGAGCGGCACCTGCCACACGAAGCATGGCATGTCGTCCAGCAGAGACAGGGTCGCGTGCGCACCAGCGCGCGGCTGCCGGGGGGGACGCCGATCAACACCGACCTCGCGCTGGAGCGCGAGGCCGGCACGATGGGCGACCGCGCGCAGAGCTTCGCGGCTCCCGCCGACGCACCGGCAACTGCGTCTCCGCCGGCGCCGCCCACGCCGCCCGCCAGTTCCGAGATGCCGCTGCAGGCGGTGTGGATCATGCGCAACGGCACGCTCGTGTGGGAGAACGACCCCTATGTCCTCAAGTCGGGCGAGAGCTATCCCTTCGGCTCCACGCCCCGGGTCCTGGTCGAATCGGGCACGAAGGAAGTGCGCTTCGATGCGAGCGGCACGGCTTCCACCTTGAAGCGCAAGGCCCCGCCCGACCATCCCGAGCTGCAGAAACAGCGCGAGCAGCAGGGCCGCGAGCTGCGCGCCGCGCTCCTCAAGGATCCGACCAAGATCCAGGCCGCGATCAAGGAACTCCAGGGCTTGACCGGCGAGCTCGAGCCGCTGGCCGGCAAGTCGGCGCCGATAAAGCACAAGCAGAAGGTCCAGACCCTCATCAGCGGCGGCGAAGTCATAGGGGATGACTTCCGCAACATGGTCAAGGCCCAGGACGAATTCACCCAGTCCGAGGCTACGGCGTCGTTCCTCAAGGGGCTGCGCGACAAGGGCACCACGCCAGGCCCACACGACAAGGCCCTCGAGGCCTATGCGACCGCGGCGCTCCAGCTGATGAGCAGCCTGCGCACGCCGACCCAGTCGGTGGTCGCCCCGATCACCTACAACAATCAGGTGACGGGTCTGCAGCACCCCACGAGCAAGGACCAGCCGAAGCTCACCGGCGGCGGCTCGGGGCATTCGTTCGGCGACCGCAACCGCGTGCAGGAACAGATCACCACCTTCCGGCAAGCGATTTCGGACACGAATGCCACGCCCAACCAAGTTTTCCTGATCAGCAACCTGAGCGCAATCAGCGCCACGCTCGGCACGATGAGCGCTCCCACTTCGGCGAACAACCTGCCGCGCTTCAATCAACCGCGCGAGGAAACGCAGATCAAGGAGCGCAATCAGATCAAGAAGCAGGCCAACAAGCTGGCCGAAGCGCTCAAGATCCCGACCGCGACCGACGTGCAGGATTTCGACGCTCCCTGGGTCCCGCACGAGACGCCGACGTCGCCGTTGCGCAACCCTTCGACTGCTCCGAAGATCAAGAAGCCGCCGACGGCTCCCACGCCGCTGACGCTGCCTCCGCAGGCCAACACTCAGCAGGCCAACACTCAGCAGGCCAACACTCCGCAGAGCCTGCCCCCGCAGCAGACGACAACGACGAACGCTCCGCCCCAGCAGATCCTGACGAACGGGTCCGCGCAGCAGACGATCAGCCCCCCGCAGCAGACGAGCACCAGCCTGCCTCCGCAGCACCAGCCGAGCGTCACCACGCCGCAGCCCAGCACGCTCGGCTATGTGCCGGTCTCACTCCTCCATCAGCAACATGCGCTGCAATTGCAGCAATATGTATGCAATGTCGCCGAAAGGCTCTTCCGGATGCTCGAGCCCCGGCAGGACCAGTGGGACGGCACCCGCAACGCCCTGCAGCAACATGTCGCCGGAATTTACGCGGGGGCAGCCAACGCCGATCCGGCCCACCCGGCCACGCTGAACGGGCTCGAGGGACTCGCCTACGTGCTCGGCACCATCTATCGGCAGAGCACGAACTGGTTGCAGCGCCAGCCGATCAGCCAGACGCACGCTGCGACGACCGCTCCCGAAGGCCAGCGGATCGATGCACTCGAACAGCTTTTCGCCGAGTGCGGGCAGATGGCGGCGCACAACGCTCTGATGATCTTCGGCCAGCATGACCTCGGCAGCCAGCAAGTGACCGCCGCGGTGGCGAACCAGCAGCATCTGAACACGCTTGGCAGTTTCGAGGACAATATCAACGAGGATCAGCTTCGCCAGATCATCGCGCAGCAGAACCGCACCGACATTCCCGTGCTGGGCAATATCGCCCAGGTGAGCACGATCGTCGATCTGATAGGCCAGAACGACCTCCAGGGCCTCGCCAATCTCACCGTCTCGAACGAGGAGATAACCTCCCTGCAACCGATCGTGGCGTTCATGCGCAACCAGCTGCAGTCGGTCGTGCTCGTGCTGAACACCGAGGGGCACAAGTTGGCGAAGCAAAAGACACTGCACTGGATCGCGGTGCGCGTGACCCGGACGCAGGCAGGGCTGGGAATCGAATATCTAGACTCGCTGTACGCAGTCGCGGACTACACCGCCACTTTCGCCGCGCTCCGCCAATTATTGGGGCGTGCGCCGCTCCAGCCGCCGATCCAGCTCCCCCAGGTGAATCCGCCGGCGCTGGGGCCGCAAGGCTTCAACCCCGGCACGCCTTCGACGTCCGACTTCCTTTCTTTCTTCCTGGATTCGCCGACCGGCGGAACCTCGTCGGGCATGGATCTGGGTTCGGGAGCCCTCGGTTCGCCGTTATCGACGAGCCACTCGGCCTTCGACGACTCCGATTTTCTGTCGGACTTCAACCCGCATGGCAGCTTCCTCGCCCCCGACCTCCCCAACCCGTTTGCGTTCGACTTCTCCAGCCAGACGCCGAACGCGAGCGCCTTGCAGACGATCGACTGGGCCGCACTGTTCGCCAGTCTGGAGCGCGAGGAGGATCCCAATCCGGCGAAGCGGCGCAAGTTCCCTTAGGCCGACCCCGTTATGACGCACGCCCTTGTGTTGCACAATGGCAACACTACATGATCCTCGACTGCAACAAGGGGCCAGCATGAACCTCGAAAAATTCACCGATCGCGCCAAGGGCTTTCTCCAGTCGGCGCAGACCGTAGCCATCCGCATGAGCCACCAGCGCATCGCGCCCGAGCATCTTCTCAAGGCGC
>JASLBO010000123.1 GCA_030146605.1 Sphingomonas sp.
CTATCCGCTGCTGCTTTGGGCGGTGCCGCTGATGCGCACGCATTATCTGGTGGCTTTGGGCATCGCGCAGGTCGCCTGTCTGCTCTTCGCCTATGTCACCTACAAATACGGGGTGTTCCGCACCCAGGGTAACATGGCGCGCGAATTCGGCGCCTTCTCGGGCTTCTATCTGTTCAACTATGCCGCCAACTGGGCGATCCTGCCGCTGCTCGTCGAAACCGCCGGGGCGCACCCTTCGGTGGTCCAGACCGGCTTCAATCTGATCGTCATCGCGACCAGCTGGTTCTGGCACAGCCGCGTGACCTTCCGCGCGGCGGAGCGCACCGCATGACCGGCGAATTCCTGCACCGCCCCTGCCCGCTTTGCGGCGCTGCCGACGCGCGCGAGGAAGCGCATAGCCGACGCCGGGCGGAGACGCTCGGCTTCGCGGAGCTGCGCCGATATTGGTCGGGTCTGAGGGAAAAGCCGTTCTTCAGCTATCACCGCTGCGCGGGGTGCGGCCTGCTGTTCAACCCGGTCTATTTCCACGACGCCCAGCTCGCCGAACTCTATGCCGACATGGCGCCGAACATGCACGTCGTCGCCGACGATTCGATCGTCGCGACGCAGCGCGCCTATTTCAATCGGGCCGCGGAGCTTACGCCTTTGACCGGCGGCTATCTGGAAATCGGCCCCGACGCCGGCCACGTCGTCCGCGCGGCGGCCGCCGGGGGGAATTTCGACCATTTCTGGCTGTTCGAGCCGAACCGCGCGATCTGGGACGCGCTGCGTTCGGCGACCGGCGGCAAGCCTACCACGCTGCAGCCCGAAATGGACGACATCTCGGTGGTGCCCGACGGCTCGGTGGGGCTGGCGGTGATGATCCACGTGCTCGATCACATGCTCGATCCGCTGGCGATGCTGCGCCAGATCCGCGCCAAGCTGGCACCGGGCGGCACGCTGATGATCGTCACGCACAACGAAAAGTCGCTGCTGCGCAAGGTGATGGGTACCCGCTGGCCGCCGTTCTGCCTCCAGCATCCCGAAATCTACAATCCGGGCACGATGCGCGCGCTGCTGGGCAAGGCGGACTTTGCCGACGTCGCGGTGGAGCGCAGCCTCAACTATTTCCCGATCGACTTCCTCGCGCTCAACGCCGCCTGGGCACTGGGTCTGAAGGTCGAGCGCCTGCCGCTGCCCAGCAAGGCCGTGGGCGTCCGGCTGGGCAACATCCAGACCTTTGCGCGGGCGTCCGCTGGATAGCTCTACGCCCCGAATTCGGCGAAGGCGCAGAAGGGCTGGTGGGGGAAGCGCTCGAGCTTCAGATTGTTGAGCCCCAGCACTTCCATCACCGCCTGGGTCTCGCCGGGGAAATGCTTGCAGACCATCTCGTCGAACACGAGGAGCGAGCCCTTGACCAGCCGCGGCAGGATCATTTCCAGCGCCGCGCGGGTCGGCTGGTAGATGTCCATGTCGAAGATCGCCATCGCGACGACGGCATGCGCGTTGTCATCGAGCCATTTCGGCAAAGTCTCGACGACATCGCCCTTCACCAGTTCGAACTTCCGGATCTGAGGGACCGGCGAGAAGCTTTCCTGCAAGGCGAGGATCTCGGCGAGCTCCGCCTCATAACCGGTCGAGGTCGAATAGTCGCCGTCGCTGGAAAAGCCGCCATCGGCGTCGTGCACGCCGGCGAACCCGCTGAACGTGTCGAAGCCGACGATCGTGCGCGAATGGTTGTACGGCTCATGGATGCCGCGCAGGTTGCTGAGCGTCGTCATCGTCGCGCCCCAATGCACCCCGAATTCGCAGATGACCCCCGGCACGTTGACGATCCGGCGATAGAGATGATCCTGATACAGCAGCCGCGACAGCACCTGGCGCTTCATGAACACCGTGCTGTGATGGTTCCAGTGCGATCCGAAGCCGCCTTCGCGGTGCCGCGCGCGGGCAAGCGCGTACAGGCGCGCGTCATTGTCCGCCTCGTCATCGCTGCGCTGGGTGAATTCGCCGGACAATTTCTTCAGCAACTGCTGGTCCTCCCATTGATCGCGCGCGCCTGATAGTCGGCGATCTGCTGCAGCGTGACCGCGCGCGCGTCTTCGCCGCCCCCGACGGCCTTGTGCCATTCGGCGATCGAGGCGAGCGCCTGCTCCAGCCGCAGCACCGGCTGCCAGCCGAGCGCGGCGCGGGCTTTCGAACTGTCGAGGCGCAGCAGCCCGGCCTCGTGGCGGCGCGGGCCGGTGTCGGCGATCGCGGCGGCGCCTTCGCCCCAGGCCGCGCGCATGCGCTCGACGATCCACGAGACCGGCCGCGCGTCTTCGTCGGACGGACCGAAGTTCCAGCCTTCGGCGAGGCCCGGTTCGCCGGCGAGCAGGCGCTCGGCGAGCAGCAGATAGCCGCCCAGCGCCTCGAGCACATGCTGCCAGGGGCGAACGCTGTCCGGCGCGCGGATCAGCGGCGCGGTGCCGGCTTCGAACGCGCGGATCAGATCGGGGACCAGCCGGTCGATCGCCCAGTCGCCGCCGCCGATGACGTTGCCGGCGCGCGCCGTGGCGAGCGCCGGACCGTCGGCGAAGAACGAACTGCGGTACGCGGCGGCGACCAGCTCGGCGCAGCCTTTGCTGCTGCTATACGGATCATGCCCGCCCATCGGATCGCTCTCGCGATAGGGCCAGATCCATTCGCGATTGTCATAGCATTTGTCGCTGGTGACGCAGACGATCGCCTTGACGTCGGAGGCGCGGCGGGCGGCCTCGAGCAGATGCACCGTGCCCATCACGTTGGTGGCATAGGTCTCGACCGGCTCGGCATACGACAGCCGCACCAGCGGCTGCGCCGCCATGTGGAGCACGATCTCGGGGCGGAAGGCCTCGACCACGGCGCGCACCGCCGCCAGGTCGCGGATGTCGCCCTCGTGATGTTCGACCAGCTCGCCGATCCGCGCCGCGGCGAACAGGCTCGGCGCGGTCGGCGGCGGCAGTGCGAAGCCGGTGACTTCGGCGCCGAGCGCGTGGAGCCACAGGCTCAGCCAGCTGCCCTTGAACCCGGTATGGCCGGTGACGAGGACGCGGCGGCCGCGCCAGTCGTTCACCAGCGCTTCCACGGCGCCTCGCCCGACTTCCACAATTCGTCGAGGTAGATCTTGTCGCGCAGGGTATCCATCGGCTGCCAGAAGCCCTGATGGCGATAGCCCATCAACTCGCCGCCGCGCGCGAGCCGCTCCAGCGGCCCCGCTTCCCAAACCGTGTCCGGGCCGTCGACCAGATCGAGCACCGAAGGGTCGGCGACGAAGAATCCGCCGTTGATCTGGCCGCCGTCGCCCGCCGGCTTCTCCCTGAAATCGACGACCTTGCCCGCATCGAACTCGAGCGCGCCGAAGCGGCCGGGGGGCGACACCGAAGTGATCGTCGCGCGCAGCCCGTGCGCCTTGTGGAAATCGACCAGCGCGCCGACGTCGATATCCGCCACGCCATCGCCATACGTGAAGCAGAACGGCTCGTCGGGATCGAGATAGGGGCGGATCGCCGCGAGCCGCCCGCCGGTCATCGTCGTCGCGCCGGTCTCGACCAGGGTGATCCGCCAAGGCTCGCTGCGCGCGTAATGGACTTCCATGCCATTGCCGCCGCGCAAGTCGATCGTCACGTCGGAGGTGTGGAGGAAGTAGTTCGCGAAGAACTCCTTGATCAGATAGCCCTTATAGCCGAGGCACACGACGAAGTCGTTGAAACCGCTCGACGAATAGATCTTCATGATGTGCCAGAGGATCGGCATCCCGCCGATCTCGACCATCGGCTTGGGCCGCACCGACGTCTCTTCGCCGAGCCGGGTGCCGAGACCGCCGGCCAGGATTACGGTTCGCATGGTCACTCCACGTCATCACTTCAGCACGATGACGGAACCCAGCCCCCCAGCCCGTAACGCCGACCGCGATTCATGGACCCGACGCGGCCTGTTGCTGCTGATCCTGCTGCTCGCGGCGGGGCTGCGGATTCGCGGGATCGGCTTCGGGCTGCCCGCGCTGAACGACCCCGACGAGCCGCTGTTCATGATGAAGGCAGTCGAGATGCTGCGGAACCACAGCCTGAACCCGGGCTGGTTCGGTCATCCGGCGACGATCACGCTTTATTGCCTCGCGCTGATCGACCTCCTGGTCGGGGGCATCGGCATCGCGGGCGGCCGTTATGCCGATGCCGACACGTTCGTCAGCGCGGTCTATGCCGATCCGGGCATCCTGTTCCTTCCCGCCCGGCTGTTCTTCGCCGCCTGCGGGGTGGCCTGCGTCTATCTGACGTGGCGGCTGGGCAGGCGGATCGGCGGCGCGCAGACCGGCCTGATCGCGGCGGCGTTTCTGGCGGTCAACGCCATCCATATCGATTATTCGCAAGTCATCCGCACCGACGTTCAGGCCAGCGTCTTCATGCTGCTCTGCCTGTCGTCGACGCTTGCGATCGTCGAGCAAGGCAGGCTGCGCGATTATGTGCTGGCGGGGCTCTTCGTCGGGCTCGGCTGCGCCACCAAATGGCCCGCGGCGACGATCGCGCTGAGCCCGATCGCGGCGGGGATCTGGCGCATCGCCAGGGGCTATCCCGACATACGCAAGCTCCTGCTCTTTGCCGCCGCCGCAGTCGCGACTTTGTTCGTGGTGTCTCCCTATCTCCTGCTCGATTATCCCACCGTCGTCCGCAATCTCACCGGCGAAGCACGCCCGATCCACCCCAACGCCACCGGCGGAGGCTTCCTGCCGAACCTCGCCTGGTATGCGAGCCAGCCCTTGCTGGGTTCGTTCGGCGTCGGCGGCGCCTTGCTCGCCGGGCTCGGCATTATCTTGCTGCCCCTCCGCAACCGCACGGCGGCGGTCGCCTTGTTGCCGAGCGTCGCGGCTTTCTGCTTGCTGATCTGCGTGCAGGCGCTGCGATGGGAGCGCTGGATCATCCCGCTGCTGCCCTTCGCGGCGCTTGCTGCGGGTTATGCGCTGCATACGCTTGGCGAGATGCTGCGCCCCCGCATCGGACGGGCGGCGGGGGGCGCCCTCGCGGCGGCAGCCTTGTTGCTCATGGCGCCGATGCTGCAGGCGGCGCAGCAAAGGGCCGTCGCCGGGGCAAACGACACTCGCCAGATCGCGTCCGCCTGGCTACGCAGCCACGCCCCGCCGGACAGCTCGGTGCTGGTCGAGCATGCCGCGATGGACCTGGTTTCCGGGCCGTGGAAGATACTGTTTCCGCTCGGCAGCGCCGGATGCGTCGATGCCCGCGCGATGCTCTCGCGCCGGGTCCGCTATGCCGAAGTCGAGACCTTGCGCTCGGAAGCTCCGATCGTCGATCTGGGGAGCGTCGACCCGGCACGCCTCCCTAGCTGCCGCGCGCGTTTCGCGGTCCTCACCCATTATGACCGTTACCGGGATGCGAAGGCGACCTATCCCGCCGAGTGGCGGCGCTATGCCGAACTCACCCGGGGAAGCACGCTGCGCAGCGTCATCGCCCCGGCCGAGGGGCTGCGCGCCGGCCCGACGGTTTACATATTCGAACGCTCTGCCGCGCGCGTGCCCTAGCCGTGCGAGCGCTTCAGCGCAGCCTGCCGCTGTGCACCGGAGCATCGAAAACCGGGCGCCCGTTCCGCCCGAAGCGGACGCGCTGGATCCGCGGCGCGCGCCGGAGGGTACATTTCATGTCCGGCGCCGGATTGGCGTGATAGACGATCCAGTGCTCGCCGCCCGGCGTGGTGAAGAAGCCGTTATGGCCGGGGGCATAGACGCCGGGACCCTTGGCGATCACCGGACGCGGCGCCTTGGTCCAAACCTTGGGGTCGAGCGGATCCGCGCCGGCGGGTGCATGCAATAGCCCGATCGCGTAATCGTCGGACCAGCAGGCGCTCCCCGAATAGCTGAGGAACAGCTGTCCGCCCGGCCCGGCCAGGAATTCCGGCCCTTCGAGAATCTCGCGCCCGCCCTGCCGTTCCCACGGCTGATCGGGCCGCGCGATGATGCTCTCGGGCCCTTTGAGCGTCCACGGATTGGCCATTTCGACGATGGCAAGGTTGCTGTCGGCGCCGACATAAGGCGAGTAGACGAAATAGCGCTTGCCGGCATGTGCGAAACTGGTGCCGTCAATGCCCGTATGCGCCGTCGCCAGCCGGCCGCGATCGGTCCAGCTGCCGGTCTGCGGATCCGCGGCGGGATTTTCGAGCACGAAGATTCCGCGATGCGCGTCGTCGTCATGCCCTGCCGCGGCGGCGGTGTAATAGATATACCATTTGCCCTGAATCCGGT